>JAKLQT010000244.1 GCA_022013205.1 Candidatus Omnitrophota bacterium
AGCTTGTATTGTAAATTCTTCAAAAGATATTTATCACAAAAAATTTAGATTTTCAAATCATTCAGAAGGAATAACTTCAATGTTAGCAACCTGTGGCGAGATAAAACAAAAAGATAATTATAAAGAGCTTGTTTTTGCCCTTGAACCAACCGGCAATTACCACAAGCCATTGGCTAATTATTTATACAATCCGGGTCATATGGTCTGTTACGTATCTTCTGTCGCGGCTAAAGAAAATAGAAAAACAATTAACGGCCGTTGGCGGAAAAATGATCCTGATGACGCGTATAATATTGCTGATTTATTGAATCAAGGTAAAATTATGTTTTATGATTTAGAGCATCAAAAACAATTTAAACAATTAAAGCCTTTAATTATTTTACGTAAAAAAACTTCAGAAAAGACTGTGTTCTATAAAAGCTAAAATCAGAAATAATGTTTTCGCGCAATGTTTTCCGGAAATTGATTCTCTATATGAGCAGATTGATAATCCTGAAGTTGTTGAAATATTAAAAAGCTTCCCTGCGGCAGAACAAATAAGAAATACTTCTTTTAAGGAATTCTATGCCAAATTAGCTAAAACCGGACGGATAACGACTCAAAAGAAGCAAAGAATTTATAATGTTTGGCATAAAGCAGCAAATTCGATTGGCTGTTCATTAAACGCAACCATGGAACTAGAATCAAAATTTATACTTCAAGACCTTGAATTAATTAAACAGCAACTCAGGAAAATTGATAGTGAAATAAATTCTATTTGTGGTGCTTCTGAAGATTACAAATTACTTCTTCAAATTCCCGGCTTTGGGCCAATATATACAAGTATATTTTTAGCTGTTGTTAAAGACATTAAGAAATTTAATCATTCAGACCAAATAATAAAGTTGGCTGGACTAGACTTAGAATATAGTCAATCCGGAAAGTATCACAGCAAAAGCCGCATTTCCAAGAAAGGTAACGCGTTATTAAGATATGCCTTATGTGGCGCTGTCAATGGTGCTCTTAAACATAAAGATTTTAAAATGCTATTTGAAAAACAACTTCAAAGAAAAGGAGATAATAAAGATACTCCCGACTCGACGAATATTAAAAGTAAAATTAGCGGTAAAAATGATCCGGATTGCCTATGCGGTATTATCAAAAAAAGAACCTTTTGATATCGAGAAGATAAAACTGAATTCGGTGAAGGAGCCTGTTCTTATCGAACGTGAGGGCTGAAATACGACCCTGTGGGGGACAATTAAGGCGCTTCACCGAATTCTTTACAAAGTATAAAGTATACTTTGCGCATAGCTAATCTATGACGCCGTATCACAACGATTTCTTGGAAGAATTATTAAACAGTGAAGCTCATTGAATGTTTTATCTTTATGGTAATTCCTTTTGAAGGAAAGACAAAATTAAGAAATTTTGTCTAACGGGGAACTCTTTTCTTGACAAACTTTATAGTATGTCCCCTATTCACCCAATCAATTAAAGCATTTTAGCAGTTGAAAATTTTATCGGAGAGTTCTTCCCAGAGCTGAACTATTACTAAAATAACAATATTCTTCAGCCCCTCCAAGTGAAGGATGCTCCCCCCACGTAGATGACAAATGATCTGGAGCAATACTTACCTCGTATGTGCCAAGATCATTTAATTCCCCAATCCTTCCATTACCATTTTTAATTTCTGTTCCATCTCTTCTTTTTCTCTTTTTCCTTCAAGCTTGATCAATCTTTTTTCAATCAAATATTTCGCTTTTTCAAATTCTTTAAGTCTAATTCGACAATCTATTAATACCCTCTCTGCTGAATCCATGTCTCGATAATTCCCATATTTTAATATTTCTTCCGCTGTTTCAGCAGCTATTTTATAATCGCCATTTTTCTTATAAATTCCCACTAACATCATTAACGCTTTTTGCTGCGGCCATTGTGTAAACTCCATCGATTTAAAATCTTCATCTGTTTTTAATTCTGATTTTATTCCTTTAAGTATTTCCTTGTCTCCAATTAACAGCTTGAGTCGGTGAACAGCTTTATCTTTTTTACCACTTTTAATATAAATCTCCGCGAGTAAAATCATAGCTGATTGTTCTAATGTTATAGGGTAGTTTTCTATCAACTTAATTGTATTTTTTTGAGTTTCTGAAGAAACCCACCCTCTTGGGGGGGAAAAGAGAACGGGGCCAAGAGGATCTTTAAATTTACCATAATCATTTAAAACCCTCATGGCTATTTGCTCTGCTTCAACATAGTTACCTAACCCTTTGTAAATCCAACCTTTCCATAATAAAGCCTCTCCAGACCATTTGGATATAGGTTTTATCGCAATTATTGTATCTAATTTTGACAGCAACTCTTTTTTATCTCCATTAAAGTTGACTGGAAACTGAAGATATTGCTTTTCCTCTAATTCATCCGCTTCTCTTCCATAAGTTAATAATGGTAATAAACAAAAATTTATCAATAAAATAAAAAATATAACTTTAGCACTTTTAAAAATGAACATTTTCACGTTCTCCTTTCAATAATTCATGGTCTTATCCCGTAAACTCTTGAATTATTTCCAGCAGGATTATCCCAGATGTCCTCTCCAACCCCAGCGGGAAAGCCATCTGGCATTTCAAAGATAGATATAGTAAACTTACTTACCACTTGATCTTCGTATGATCCAAATCCTGAAGAATTACTCAAATAATAAGTTGGGTCATAAACGGTTCCAGTTCCTTGACCAGTCATAATAAAGGCATGGTCGGAAAAAATCCAGGGGCCAGTCGAGCCGCCCATTGCCGGTTTTTCTATATAATAACAATATTCTTCTATCGGATTGCCAGATTCATCTCTTTCTAAATCCGGATGATTTCCCCATGTAACCGAATTAGGATCGGGGACAATACAAACATCATAGGTATTGACACCTTGAAATGCTATCGCTTCATGAAGCAAACCAGCCCACTCACCACAAGCACCTTTTTTTTCATCAAGAAAGTAGTTTAAATCTCTATAGAATACAACTAACGGAAATAAATATTCGTAACCATTTAATCCCCCACACCCATCAAAACAAGCCTGGATTATTCCCGTAGGGGTTGTAGCATTTGCAGCTTGCACCCATTCACACGACCATTTCGCGATTGTTTCGAACATATATGAACATCTTTCGTTATTCCCTATCTGCACATACTCGGCATGCGGCGCGTTTGTAATATATATTTCATGTTCTGAACTTGCTAAATCTATAATTTGTGAGGTGCATTCTCCGTTTGCGGATTCTATTCCCTTGCCTTTCCAGTCCCAATCAATATTATACACCCCTGCCTTATCCGGGGGAGTATTTATTGTAAATTCTTGTTCACCTTCTCCATTGGTGAAATATACGGTCACAGGACTTTCTTCGCTGTTTAATCCCCCAAAACTCCCTTCCGCCCAAATCTTTGCGCTGGTAATCTCAGCCGGTTCTACGGTAAATTTTGCCTTTACAGAAAATTGTGTGTTTTTTATATACGCTGCAGGTTCATTCTCTGTTTCACTTCTTCCTTTTACCCATTCAGGAAATTTTAACCGCTGATCGGTGACATGGTCCATCATTCTTATCGCTTGTGAATTGTCGCAGTCAAATGTAATATTTGATAAACTTATCTCTCCTACGATTATCTCCCCGCTCTCCACAGTATAACTCGCTGTAGCCCCATCCGCAAGAAATTCGCACTTCACCTTATACACTCCCGGCGTGTCCGCGGAAAAATCGGTAGTCGCGCTATTGGGAGCGGAAAAAGTAACGTTTCCCTGCCCGCTTACTTTCGACCAAGTAAACGTTCCATTCAATGGATATTGAACATTTAAATAAAAGTCATATATATAGTCAGGGCCTTCTTTAGCTGTAAGCATAATCTCTCCATTAACTGCAAGATAGACTGGAAAAGTTTCAGGAACAATGATCTTCACATTAAAAACTGCGACTATTACATAATCACCTGTTCCTCCGTCTACTGAGCCATCACCTGCAGTCCCATTTATAATTATCCAGCCATTAGTCATCCATGCGGGAGGAAGAAGTGTGCCTGTCAAGCCACCAATCCCAAACTCCTTGCTATACAAGTGAGGAGTTCCGCTTTCCAAGAAAATACCGTTCCAGCAATGCATGGCTATCCCTAACCAACCAGTTGATCCTTGATCATCATATACCAGTTCTCCACCCTCTGTATTAATAGCTTCAAGTTGAATTGTTGATGTTGAGTAGCCATTAGCAGGTATCGCTTCCGGCGTTGCGGTTACATCTACCACTATCCATGCGAAAACTGGATTCACAAATATAACAAAAAATAAAATGAGAATAAATATTAAAATAATTTTATTTTTCATAGCTTATTTTTTTCAGTCTTTCTTCCGCACGATCTTTCCAGCCCAATTCAGGAACCTTTTCAATCATTTCACGATAATGTATAGTCGCGTTTTCCATCTCTCCTTTTTTCTCATAAATTCGACCAATAAAGTAGTTAGCAAAAGCGCTTAACCCGTCGGGAATAGGATATTCTAAAATTTTCTCATATTCCGCTATTGCTAAATTGTATTTTTTTTCTCTTTCTAGTCTATTCGCTTTTTGACGCAAACACAATGCCAATACCGTTGAGGCTCTCTGGTCCTTGGGATATTCCTTCAATGTTTCTTCCGCTTTAATCAGTGCTTCTTTGTAATTACCTGCCTTGTAATTTAAACTCGCAATCTCTTCCATTGCCTTCTGTCTATATTTAGGATTGTGTTTTATCCCCTCATATTCCTGAATCATATTGTTAAAAATTACTTTTGCTTTTTCCTTATCTTCTGCTTCCTCGGATAATAACAGTACCTTTGCCTCAGCAAAATTGCCTGCGGTAAGCTTTGCCTCAATCCTTTCCACCTTTTCCACATATTTATCATAATTAAACGGCGGTTTTGCAGCCAGGCTCAATACCTGCCAGGAGATTATCACCACAAACGCCGTGATTATCAGCAGTTTTATGATCAGCTTCATTTAAGCTCCATTCCCAATATTCAAACAAATAAAATATTTACCTTTTCCCATTTTATTCCTCTCGCAGAGCCACTGAGTGCACGAAGTTTTTTCAGCAAGCAGCTTTTTTATTTATTTTCTTCCTCTGCGTTCTTTGCGGCTTTGCGCGATTATTTTATTGTTTTTTATTCTCACAGAATCCAATATCCAATTTCTTTTATTCTATTTCCTCCAGCGGGTCGCTCAGATCATCTTCCGTTCCCTCTACCCCGTCCAATCCCGCCCTGCCGTATTTCTGGAATTTTATGAATTGATTTGCCCTGGTAAGGTTCATGTCCAGGCAGCGGAATGTCCGGCATATCCCGTCCAATGACCTTTCCATAAACTCAACATTATCCAACGGACAAATCTGGTACGCGTTTCGGAATGACTTTAGCGCCTTAGTTAAATGCTCTTTCTTTACGCTTTCGTCTATATCTTTGACGAATGCCTGTTCAATACGCATCTCTCCGGTATCCAGGTAGGTTTCCGTTGTTTCCATGCGATAATTCGGATATGTTTCTATGACCTTTTCGTATGCGTTAAGCGCGTTATCATATTGCTGCTGCCGACGGTATGCCCTGGCAATCATCATCTGCGCCAGTGCCTTCAGGTGGCTGTCCTGGTAGTTATCGATTACCTTCTGATATTCATAGATTGCCGTCTCCGGCTCGTTTAAACGGTATAAGTGTATCTGACCGATCTCAAACTGCGCCTTCTGGCATTCCAGCCAGGCTTTGGGATAGTCATTTATAAGTTTTCGGTATTCCTGAAGGGCTCTTTGGTGGTCGCGGTTGGCGTAATGTTGGCCGGCGATGTAATACTGCGCCTGGGCCTTCTGATTTTTGTTTGCCTGTTTATCGGTAAGGATGCTTTGGAGGTCCTGTTCTTCGTCCCATCCGCCATACCACCATTGATTCGGGATCTTTTGCTTGATGGTTTCTATCTTCTGCTGCATGAGCACCTCTCCGGCGATAAAGCCGAAGCTGAAGACGGCCAGGGTAAACACCAATACCCCCATCGCGAAGCGGGACAGAGTTTTCATATCTTCCTCCGTTGTTTTGATTGTCTCGATAAAAGAACCAGCTATTAAATAGATTTTATCATTTTTTTTTTTTGTTTTGTCAATGTTTTTTTATACCGAGGATTTTCCTCCGTGCGCTCGGTGGGCTCAGTGTGATAAACATTAAACCAACCGCTGTTTCACCGCGTAGGTGGAATTTGGGTCGATTTTTAGAGGGGAAATAGCTCATACCAGCAAAACGGCAATCATAAGAACTATCGCCAATATAAGAATAAACGGCAGATAGATTGCCGCGCTTAAAACCGGGTCATCCCATTTTGCCTTGTAAACAAAGGGATTGAGCAGCACGCTAATCGCTACGGTTATCAGCCAGAGATTTCCCGTCGTAAAGGTAGAAAAAATCAGAAACGCGCATAATGTTATTTCGAAACAATAGATTATCTTATGTTCCATGGTATCTTTTTTTTCTTTCACACCGGTTACTAAAAACCGGCTTTTACCGGTAATGATGATCGTTAAAATATTCACAAACGAGGCCATGCTTGAAGACAGGCACAAAAAAAGAAAACTCCCCATATACCGGGTTACCTTAATCGGGTCTTTAATTATGCTCCACATCAGCGCGCTGAACTGGGCAAAGGCGCTGACAAGCATGATTAGAAAGAAATCCATTGTCCAGCTGGTATGTATATACATCCCGGATAAGTAAGCGGCAACGACTTCCGCAAGCGGCGCGAATGTGGCTACCAGAGGAATATGCAAACCGAAGAATTTTGCCGTTAGCGGCAAGATTATACTGACCAGCAGCAAGAACAATACGAAGACAAACGGCTGCAGTAAGACTCCCGCGGAAATCAATACATCGAGCTTTTCAAACCAGGACACTTTATTCGAACAAAGCAGGCCGGGATACCATTTATAGAGGTATTCCGTTGTGCCTTTGAGCCAACGCTCATTTCTAATCCGGAAAGATTTATAGTCCTGCGGAAAATCCTCCAGACAGACCACATCGGAAATAAAAATCCCGTAATATCCTTTTTCCCGCAATAACGAAGAAAAAACAATGTCTTCGGTAATGGAATGCGGAAATCCACCGGCTTCTTTCCAGGCTTCACTGCGGATAACCGCGCCATGGCCGTAAAACATGAGAAACCCGTATTTATCCTTTGCCGGGACATAGTATTTCCAATGCACATCGGTATTCATGCCCAGGTCCTTGGCAAACTCGGAATCCTGTTTGAGATTCCAGCGCTGATTGGCCTGGACAAAACCAATCTTTTTATCCAAGGCAAAAAAGGGTATGAGTTTTTTAAGAAAATCTTCCGGCAATATTCCGTCCGAATCGGAAACGGCAAAATACTCATATCCCGCATGAATCCGTTCCAAGGCGTGATTCAAATTACCCGCCTTAAAATGTTCCCTCTTCTGCCGGCGAATCAGCTTTGCCTGTTTATGCATGGAAATAAATTTATCAACCTTAGATTGCCATTCTTTATCCGTACTGTCATCAAGGATATAAACGTCAAAAGCGCTATAATCCTGATTCAGGCAGGAAAGAGCCGCTTCTTCCTTAAAATCATTCATGGTCAAATAAAGAACCGCGGCACGCGGAGATTGATCAACCGGTATCTGCGGCAGTGCGTTTCGCGGACGGTATATAAACGCGGAAAAGAAGGCAATCACCAGGTGATAAATTCCGAAAAGCCAGAAGACATTCACGCAGACAATAAAAGCACCAACAGAAACGCGGCTGATAACAGAGGTGTTCCGATGCAAATACGTCAAAATCTTCGGGTCAAAATACAATAAACTGATAATCCACAACCCGATGATGATAATAAACATGAGGTTGTCTTTTTCGAGGGCAGTAAAACCGGCTGATGATTGTTTGTTCTTTGTTAACATCATGGATAGTTTGTTAAAAAGGTAATTTTGTATTATAATTTTAACATAAAATAAGGCGGATTTATATGAAGAAATTTTTTCTAAAAATTAAAGGTGCGCTGCCTAACACGCTGTTTCTGATGATTTGCGCGTTTTTGATTTCAGCCTATACGTTCTATCATCGGCAGATGATTGATTATCACTGGCAGGGGTTACTACGTATTTTCTTTCAATTAAGATGAGCTCAATATTATTATCCATTTTATGTTCATTTTTTATTTTTGCCGCTTACCTGGTCGTTTGCTCTCCTTTGCAAGAAAAAGACGATATTGTAACCGCCGGTTTTACGCTGGCGGTTTTCCAAATCATAATATCCGAAATATTGCTCGGCATATTCGGTTTACTTACCCCTTCTCTTGTCCTTTCCGCTAACATGATAATCCCCTGCCTTATTATCCGGCTAAGAAGAAAGCACCTCAATTTAAAAAAACTGCGGTTAACGGTTCCTCAGCATTATTTTAAAAACACAAATACAATCTTCATCTGTCAAATGATTTTCGTAAGCTACGGGCTTATTATCTTTTTCGGGCTCTTGATTCCTCCCTATGCCTGGGACAGCATCTCTTATCACCTGCTTAGCGTATTCACCTGGCTAAAGGCAGGAAAATTAATCATGGTTCAGCCGTTGTATGATACCTCGTTTTTTCCGATGAACGGAGCGCTTATGATGTTCTGGGTGTATCTCACCAGCCAAAACCTCCATCTTATCAACCTCGTACAACTGCCCTTTGCCTTTATGCTCGCTTTCGCGACTTACAGCCTGGCCCGCAAATGCAATATCGCCGGCGCCTCTAAAGTTATTCCTATTGTCCTGTTAACACCGGTAATAATGCTGTTATCCTCCGTTGAATATGTAGACATCATCTTTGCCTGTTTCGTAATTATCGGTTTAAATTTTATTATTGGTTACCTGCGCACGAAAACACCTGTTTTTATCCCGCTGGCCTGTATTGCCTTAAGTCTCGCCGGCGGCACAAAGCCCGGCGGTTTCTGGCTAATAATCGGGGCTTTATTGTTTTTATGCTTTCTCAGGACAAAGAAAGCACCTATCAAATACATCTTAAGCGGGCTTATGCTTGTATGTATCAGCGGCGGCTGGTGGTTTATCAGAAATATTATCTTGACCGGCAACCCCATATTTCCTTATTCTCTCACCATCTTTGGGATTAAGCTGTTAAAAGGCACTACCGCGCTGGATAAAGTATCTCCATACAGCCAATGGTTTGTCGATGCTAAATGGCAATGGATTCTTTATCCCCTTCAGGAAAAAATCCGCGGTAATTTTACTTATTCCATTGAAAACGGATTCGGGATGCAATTTGTTTTAGGCTTGGCCGCCTTATGCTACGCCATATATCTATCAATAATAAAAAAAGACAGGCTATCATGTCTTGTTTTCTTGATTTTCCCCGTAACGATATGTTTCTGGACTACGGCGGTTACCTGTTCCGTGCCCAGATATATTATATTTTTATGTTCCATAACCGCGATTGCCTTCACCTATGTGTATGATCATCTGAATAACCGACAGCAAAAAATCATGGACATTATGATAACCTACGCCTTATTTTTTTCTTTTCTGGCCTGTCTGCCCATATTAATTCCACACGAGGCAAACGTCTTGAATGCTTATTTTAAAAACCATAAATTATCCGCTTATGAGTATTATAGATGGGAATACGGTTCCATAGCAAAGGCATGGGAATGGCTGGATAAAAACATTCCTCCGGGAAGCGTTATTGCTTACAATCATCCGGAGTTGATAACCCCTCTCTACGGAGAGAAACTGCAGAATAATATTATTCATATCGCTCCTTATGATTTTCCCAACGCCGGGAAGAACGCGCCAAGAACCTATAGCCGTTGGAAAAAACTATTAGAAAAAAATAATGTTGCATATTTTCTCGCGTATATCCCATACTGGAATATTAATACCGGTTATGCGGATTTCTCATGGCCGCAAAAGCACCCGGAGGATTTCGCGGTGTTAAGAAAATGGGATTTTGACACTAAACATCCGGTCATCATTTATAAGGTACGTTAAACGCCATGTTCCGAACATTAAAATTTTATCCGCAGCAGACTATAGACCCGGAAAAGATATTCGCGCAGCTGGTTGAATTCGGCTACAAACGCAGCGAGCAGGTCGCGGAAAAAGGCGATTTTGCCTATCGCGGCTCGATACTCGATATTTACGCGGTGAATTACGAAAGCCCGGCACGCATCGAACTCGCCTTTGACAGCATCGAAAAGATTTTTACCTTCTCGCGGCAGACGGGAAAAATCATCAGCGAGCAGAATCCGCTCCTCGTCATGCCGGCAAGGATACTTTCCGCCCGGCAGCAGACGGAGCGCCTATCCATAAATAAATTCGAAGAACTGGAAGAGAACGATTTCCTCGTGCATATCGAACACGGCATCGGCCGATACTGCGGCATCAGCGTGCTTAAAGGCAAGCGCCATATTAAAATTGAATACGCGGATAGCGCCTTTTTGTATGTTCCCTTTTCGCAAAAACATCTCCTGCAAAAATACATCGGCTTTAGCGGCCACGCGCCGCGGCTGCACAAGCTCGGCGGCAAGCTCTGGCAAAACACAAAAAATAAGGCGCAAAGAGGCGTCACCAGTTTTGCCATTGACCTTTTGAAAATCCAGGCAAAACGCAGCGCGCTTTCCGGGTTTTCCTTTTCCGCGGATACCGACTGGCAGCGCGAATTCGAAAGCCGCTTCCCGTTCCGCGAAACCGCGGACCAGAAAAAGGCCGCGGAAGACGTAAAAAAAGATATGGAGTCCGCGAAACCCATGGACCGGCTGCTCTGCGGCGATGTCGGCTACGGCAAGACCGAGCTCGCCTTCCGCGCCGCGTTCAAGGCGGTAATGGACAATAAACAGGTGGCCATGCTCGTGCCCACGACCATTCTTGCCGAACAACACCACCACAACCTTTCCGAACGCGTTAAAGATTTTCCCGTAAACGTACAGATGCTCAGCCGATTCAAGAACAGCTCCGAACAGGAGCAAATCATCAAAGGCCTGCATCAAGGCACGGTGGATATCGTTATCGGCACGCACCGGCTTCTTTCCGATGATCTAAGCTTTAAAAAACTCGGGCTGATAATCATCGACGAGGAACAGCGCTTCGGCGTCAAGGCAAAGGAAAAACTAAAACACCTGCGCGAGCTTGTCGACGTGCTCACGCTCACCGCCACGCCTATACCCCGCACATTGTACATGTCGCTTTTAGGCGTAAAAGACATGTCCACGATAAATACGCCTCCGGAAAACCGCCGGCCGATTGAAACTTTCGTAAGCGTTTATGACGAGGAACTGGTAAAAAACGCCCTTGCCAACGAACTCGAACGCCACGGCCAGGTCTATTTCATCCATAACCGCATTGAAGACATCGAACAGATTTACGAACGCATTAAAATTATGCTGCCGCAGGCGCGTATTGCCGTGGGCCACGGCCGCATGCACGAAAAAGACCTGGAAAAGGTCATGCTTGATTTTATCGAACATAAAATAGACATCCTTGTATCCACAACCATCGTCGAATCCGGCCTGGATATTCCCAATGCCAATACGCTGATCGTGAACAACGCGCATAATTTCGGCCTGGCAGACCTCTATCAGTTGCGCGGACGTGTCGGCAGGTTTGACCGCAAGGCTTACGCCTATTTCCTCATCCCCAAACACGCCTCCTTTAACCCGGACGCGAAAAGAAGGCTAAAATCAATACAAAAATTCACGGAACTCGGTTCCGGATTCAGAATCGCCATGGAAGACCTGGAAATCCGCGGCGCCGGAAACCTGCTCGGCGAGGAACAGCACGGCTACATCATGTCCATAGGCTTTGACCTTTACTGCCGGCTTCTGAAACAGGCGGTTGAAGCGCTCAAAAAACACGAACATCACTGATATCCACATATCTATCGCTAAAAAAAAGCAAAACACGGCCTTGTGTTCAGCTGAATTTTATGTTATAGTATAATGTAAAATTACAACGCGCTAGACAATATCCACAAGAGAGAAAAATGAATTACCGTTCAATATTTTCACTATTAATCCTATTCGTAATAAGCATTCTGCTTGTTACTTGCGCCGTCGCGCAGCAGACGGAATTTACGCAAAAAATTCTCGCCGTAGTCGGCGGTCAAGCAATCACGCAAACCGACGTTGACGAGCTTCTTGCCCCGATCTACCTGCAGTATAAAAACACCTATAAAGGCAATGACTTGAAACAAAAACTCGATATCGCCAGGGCAGACATACTCGAACAAATCATTGAGGATAAGCTTATCCTGCATGAGGCAAAACGCCGGGAGCTGACCGTTGACGAAAAAGAAGTCGATAAGCTTATCGAAGATTTAAAACAGGACTTTTCCTCATGGGAAGAATTCGAACAGGTATTAAAGAACCAGAATACCAGCCTCACGGAACTGCGGAAACGTTATCGCGAACAACTGCTCATAAAGAAAGCCGTGGGCAAAGCGATAATCAGCAAAATCATCATTTCACCCGGAGAAGTTGCCGATTATTACGAAGCACACAAAAACGATTTCAAAATACCCGAACAAATACATCTGCGCAGTATTTTTCTTAACGTAAATAACAACGAGGAAGAAATTCAAAAGAAAGCGGACGACATATACGCGCAATTAGAAAAAGGCACGCCTTTCGTAGAACTGGTGGAAAAATATTCCGAAGCGCCCAATGTGGTCGATGCCGGGGATATGGGCTTTATTAAACGCGGCTCCCTGCGCGCGGAGATTGAAAACACCGTCTTTACGCTTAAAACAGGCGCATACTCCAAACCGCTCAAAACTCCCGCCGGTTATTATATTTTTAAAATCGAAGGAAAAAAAGAAGCAACAACCTCTCCGCTGGAAAATGTCCAGGAAAACATACGGCGTTATTTATTTGAGGAAAAGATTAAAGTAAGATTAAAAGAATGGATTGATAAACTAAAAACAACAACATTGATCGAGGTGAAAACGTATGGCAAAGAAAAAAGCTAAAATCGGTATTACCCTGGGCGACCCTGCCGGCATCGGTATGGAAATAACTCTTAAAGCGCTCCAGGACAAAAAAATCCGCGAATCCGCCACTTTTCTGCTTATCGGGGATTACGGAGCTCTCACTCATCTGCAGCGTGACCTGAGAATTAAAGCCGTCAACTACCACATTATCTCCGATATCGGGCGGCTGCGTTTAAGCGAAGAACTCATAAATTTTGTCAACCTGGGAAATATCACCTTCAACATTCCGTACGGGAAAATCGACGGCCGCTGCGGCAAGGCCGCCTATGAATACATAAATATGGCCTGCCTGCTCCTGCGTTCTCACGACAACCTTGACGCCTTAGTCACCGCCCCGATCAATAAGGAAGCCCTGCATTTAGCCGGGCACACATTCCATGGCCATACCCAGATACTCGCGCAGCGGTTCAAGTCCCGCTACGTACGCATGATGTTCTGCGCGGAAAAACTGCGCGTGGTGCTCGTAACCATCCATGTGCCGCTGAAGAATGTTCCCGCTCTCGTAACGAAAAAAGAAGTGCAGGACACCATCTTTGCCGTGCAGCGCGTGATGAACACCAATTTCAAGATAAAAAGGCCGCGCATTGCCGTCTGCGGCCTAAACCCGCACGCCTCGGAAGACGGCTTATTCGGCACGGAAGAAGCGGAACATATTATTCCCGCGATAAAAAAAGCCAAAGCGCAGCACATAAGGGTTGAAGGCCCCTTCCCCAGCGACACTTTGTTCTGGAAGGCAAAAGAAGGGCAATACGACGCAGTTATCGCCATGTACCATGACCAGGCCTGCATTCCGTTTAAGACGCTCTATTTCGACAAAGGCGTCAACGTTACGCTCGGGCTTCCGTTCATCCGTACCTCTCCCGACCATGGCACGGCCTTTGACATCGCCGGGAAAAACATGGCCGACCCGCACGCGATGAAAGAAGCCATCCGTGTAGCGGTGGAAATGACTTCGAACATGCCGCGCAAACGAAAGAAAAAGAAAATTTATGTCCCGCACATCGAACATTCCGGTTGATTACAAACCGCGGCCGAAAAAAAGGCTCGGGCAGCATTTCCTTATCGATAAAGCGGCGCTGGGAAACATCCTGGACGCCGCTCGGCTTTCTTCCGAGGACTACGTCCTGGAAATCGGCAGCGGGAGCGGCAACCTCAGCGTACTGCTGGCGAAACAAGCCGGAAGATTCTACGCCCTGGAAAAGGATACGGCCTTTAACGCGGTTCTTAAAAGCCGGCTCAAACCTTTCCCCTGCAGCAAAATCATCTTCACCGACATACTCGCGTTTGATATAAAAGAAATATTCGAAGGCAGAAAATATAAAGTGATCGGCAACATCCCCTATTACATCACCTCGCCGATTATCACGCGGCTCATCGAACAGCGTGAATACATCGACACGATACTCATAACCATCCAGAAAGAAGTCGCGCAGCGCATCGTTGCCTGCCCGGGGACGAAAAACTACGGACGGCTTTCCATACTTGCGCAATTCTACACCAGTCCGGAACTCATAACCATCTTTCCCAAAAAATTATTTTCTCCGGCTCCGGAAGTTGACTCCGCGCTGATACGCCTAAAAATACTCTCTTCCCCATCCATATCCGTTGCCTCGGAAAAGACGTTTTTTAGGGTGGTAAAGGCGATCTTCGCGCAGCGCAGAAAAACACTGTTAAACGGGTTGCTCGCCGCCGGCTTCGCGATTAATAAAGAAACAATGCTGGAGATACTGAAGAAAACGGATATTACGCCTTCATGCCGCGGGGAACAGCTAAAACTCTGCGAAATAGGCAGGCTCAGCGACGCGATCGAGGGATATTCACCGCAAAAGATTTAAATCGCCGAACGCAAAACACGGTCAACTTCAATGGCCTTACGGTCAAAATCAATGCTGTTCAATTCTATCGGCTCAAGCTCATAAACGGAAGCATCATTGCCCTCTTCTATGATCTGCGCCTTAAATGTACTTACCTCACCTGCGCTAATGATGTTGTGCATCTCCGTACTTACCAATGCCTTCGGCAACTGCACGGATAAGGGGCATATTGATTCAACAGGCAGCATACAAAAAGCAAAACGGCTGGACATAACCACAATACTCAGAACTGTTATCGCGGAAATTTTCATATTAATTCTTTTCATCTTTCTCACTCTCCTGCTTTCGTTACTCACTTCTCTGTTTAAAAAAATTAACCGTCTTTTCTAAAAGGTAATTAATTATACCATATATTTTTCTTCTTTGCAACTCAGTCACGCCAAATATTTTATTACTGCAACATATTGCAAAACAATGTGTTATATAAATTTATCCGCAGAAAGATTATTCTTCTCTGCAGAAAAAACAAAAACTTGCGGCGTTTTATCCGCTATGAGCTATGAGCTATGTTATATCGCCTGTTCGATAAGCTCTAGGCGCTTCTTGTTAAACACTGTATTTTCTCTTTTGCCCCCCCATATCCATCATCTCCACACTTGTAGCCTTAATCCAATAGTCTTTTATAACCAAGAGGAATCCATATTCTTTCAGCTCTTTTCTCATAGCCAAAGAAAATCATATCCCAGTATTTACTCAAAGTTACTAAATTTTTGCTATTCCCATTTATCTTTTTTAAAAGGTTTGCCATCCACCTTTCAAAAACATTAATATCCTTCTTAATTCTCCCATGGCTATTTACAACAACCTCGCCTGCCCCGCCCCAGGTAATATCTAATACCAAAAACGCCTGAATCAGCGCCAAAGCAATTATTTTAAATATTCTTTTGTTTTTTGGTTTTTCGTATTTCCCAATTTCCATAAATTTCCATAAATTTCTTATTTCTTCGTTCTCGTCCCAGTGAGCGCAGCGAATGGTTTTAATTTTATTCATCCGGCAAATTTTTATTTTCAAATCGATTGGGCAATAAAAAATTCGTTATTTTTAATTTTAAATGCGGTTACGGCACAAGGCATAACATCCGAAACGGGAATATCTCTCAAAAGATGCCCGGCCATTTCTTCAACTTCCAGATTGGTAATATTAAGAGCCTCTCTAACGCGTTCTAAAGAAATACCACTTGTCATACACGCTCGGATATAAGTATCTATTTCCTTTCCCAGATTAAATCGCTCAGCAATATATTCCCAGGCAGAAGCTTTCCCGTCAATTATCTGTCTTACCCGCAATAGCTCTTTAGCAAAAAAAATCCTCATTTGCCTACTGCCGCAATCAGAAATCACTTTAATTAACCTGCTAATATCCAAATTGCTTTTGGCTAAAAATTTTTCTATTTTTGCTATTTCACGTTTTAATTCATCATCAGATGATTTACCGGCAACTGTTTTTAATATCTCTCGCATTAATAACAAACTCTCCAAAGAAAACATAAAAAGGCCAATGTTTTTCTCCGCTTCGGCGACATCTGATGTCAGTTCTGCCTGAAACGCTATTTTATTTTTTATTCTCTCCAGATAAACATTCACATCCTTTATCTGTGTATCTATAAAATTACCATAAAGTTGTATAATCTTATCTCTGTCTTCACGGTTTTTGTTGAACCCAAAATTATCAGAATCATTATAAACAAGCATGTAAACCAACGCTTCATTAATAACCGCCTCTATTGGAAAACGTTCCTCATTTATTAATGAGGAAAATCTTCCTCCTATCTTCTGAGTCGACACCCTGCTCAGATTCTGCCTATACCATACCGGAACCACAATATTTGATTCAGGGAAACCATCAATAAAACTCATTTTAAATATTAAGCCTTCTTCTTTAAAATCAGGCCGTGAGATTAAATTACGAAAACTCGGAGTATGGACATAATATTCCAAGAAATTATTTCCCCATGCCCCAAAGAATCTGTAACTCTTGGCCAAAGAATAAATTCTAAAAAAAGAATCCCAAAAATCGGCCCATGTGGTATCAGAATTGATTAGTATAAAAAAATTTGTATTTTTAATTTTGTATTTCTCGCATAATTCGATAACCCGTTCTACATCATTCATGGAATAACCAAGTTTTCCCCCTTTACCCAAACGACGGATTTCCCTGTCAGTAAAACCATCTACTCCAATTGCGATTCTTCCCAATCCGTTAATCTTTGCCAATGACTCGAACAGTGATTCATCAATAATCTTTTTCCCATCTCTTTTTTTGAAAAAGCTATTCACCGAAACCGCTAATGAACCGCAGGTAAGCCCCAATCCCTGGGTGATTTTCAAAATCTCCATCCCACGGGATTTCTGGATAAACATATCGTCATCAACAAACCAGACAGTCAGGGCTTGTTTAAATTCCGCAGACAATTCATTTCCTTCATAAAGAGCAGACACCCTTTCTTTATATGCCGTTAAAAATTCCTTCACGCTGTCCACGGAAAATGTCCTGTATACCGGCCCCATAATCTGAGCGCAAAAACTACACCGGTAAGGGCATCCCCGGCTGGTAATCAATGTTAACCCATACTGAACATCCGATTTATTCAGAAAACCAAAATCAATTTTAAACTCTTTCATCGCCTCATCAAGATTATAAAAATAATTCAGATAATCAAGATTTGCAGCAAGGCTAGTTTTACCGAACCGCAAATAGGCGCCAAATAACGGTGTTAATTTAAAAGCTGTCTGCCGGGATAAATCCTGAGAGGCTTTCTGTCCTGCCAAAGAAACAAGCGCCTTTTTAAACACACCTTCTGCTTCTCCGGCAATAATCACATTTGCCTCTGGGATATGCTGAGCAAGCAAATCCGGAGCCAGCGTAACCGAAGGCCCTCCCAGAGCTATAACTACGTCTTTATTTACCGCGCGGATAGCACGCACAAAATCCTGAACTGCCTTAATTTCATTGAGGGAAGGCGTAATCATTGATATAGCCATCACATCAATCTTCTCCAGATTAATACATTCAATAATCCGGCTATTTTCCGCGTCAGTCGTGCCTTTTACGAATGAAATATTCATCCCTTCTTTTCTTAAACTCATTGCTAAAAACATATTCCCCAAAGAAGGCCCGGCAAGTGTCTCCGTCCGCGCATCGCGGGCATCAAAAAAATCGACAAAAAGCACGGAAGGTGATTTTTTGTTTTTCTTCAAAGGCATTTCAATATTTTTTCTAACCATTGTTTCTGTTTTTATACCGGCCATACCGTTAAATGCTTCCGCAATCAATGCCTGGATACGCTCTTTCTCCGCAAAGATAAGATTAATTCCAATATTTATCTGTAAAAAACAAGAATCTCTGCTTGATTTTATGGTAATTCCCTGCACATCATCACGAATCGTAATCTCGCCAAATACATCTTGCACTCTAAAACGCCTAAAAAATTCTTCCGCAATAAGCGACTGTATTCTCATCTTAGCCGCTTCCTTTTGCTGAGATGATTTTTCCGCTTCATAATCCTTACTCTCTTCCCTGACAAACCACGTCCCGGGAAAACCAATTGTTTGTTCCACCGGCAGATTATCTTTAGCACGAATAATCCTGCCTCCCGCGTCGAACTGAACCCTTGTTCTCTGGGGATAAATATTATATTTCTTTTGTTTAAGCTTTGATAATCGCAACTGCGGCAAATTGGTTATTTCATGGCCAATTTGTAACCCGCTACCCGGATTATAGCTGATGCCAAACTGGCCATAATCACTGTATGCTTTCTGAAATAATTCCTTATTTATTTCAAGCTGAGGGCTTAAACTGGTTACAATCTTTCCGCACCTATCATTATCAGTGAAAGATAAATCACTAAATCCAAAATCCAGCATCATAAAAGCATGGATAAGCGCTAATGAAATTATTTTAAATAACCTTTTATTCATACTTCAGCCCTCTGCCATCATCCTTCAAGAAATCCCTCCCAGTTTCCATAAATTTCAATAAATTTCCAACAATTCCTTATTTCTCAGTTTTAATTTAATTTCAATCAATTTCCACGAGTTTCTAATAATTTCTAATTTCTCTCTCTGTCCCAGCGAACGCAGAGAGCGATCGTCCATCGGACTTCGGCTTGCAGCCTGCAGCAGCGTGTCAGCCATCAGCTATCAGCTATCAGCCATGAGCTATGAGCTATGAGCCAACGAAGCCATTTATATCGCCTGCCCTATCAATTCCAAGGCTAAAATTTCAGGACACAGCGCCGGCAATTCGGGAGCTGCCAGCAACTGCATTTTTTTCTCCGCCACGCCAAGCTGTTCCTCCAGCTTAGGCAAGGCGTTTTTCGGATCGCCAGTACGGATTTCCGTCTTCCACTCGCCGGCTAAATAAGGTTGCCGGCTCTTCTTCCGTAATTTTTACGGCAAAAACGCGCTTCTCCGGCACAGTCACCAATGCCGGACGCGGAAATAATTCCGAGAGATGCTGCCACCATTCTTTGAGCTTGTCTTTCAGCTTGTTCCTAAGCGAAATGTAATTTTTCAGCGGCCAAATTACGTAAGAATACGGCCAAATTAGCGGCATGATCGCCAGGGATAAATGCGGCTCATAAAAGTAAAGATGCAGATCGCCTTTCCAGTCTACGGCAAAGGCTTTGGGCCGGCTGAATTCCCGTTTCAGCGTCTTGTTTTCGTTTTGCGGATCATCCGCGAAAAGCTCAAGGTCACCTTGATAAAACACCAGCAGCCCGCGGCCATCCTCATAATTTTCATTAATATGTTTAGCTAAGAGCTCAACATAAAAAGCAACAACAAACACACCAGCGAGAGAAGAAACTAAATACGTCAGAGCATTGAAGTTAAACCCTTTGATAGTAGAGACAAAATAAACGACAATTTTAGCCACCAGAGACGCCCAACATCCGGCCCGAATTTCCATCAGATGCTCTCGAATATCTTCCGGCAAATCCTCAAAAGCAATAATAATTTTGCCTTTCGGCTGGTTATTATCCCCGCGCTTGCCGCTAGTTGCCTTCTGCGCATTCTGCGGGTTCTTCCTGCCGGAAACACCAGGAGATTCCGCCGGCAGAGCCATCCTCATCGCCCCGCTTACACCGCCGGATGCCGCAGCGAAAAATTCCAAGCCGCCGGACGAAAACTGCGAGCCACGGTCTGCCAGCCGCGAATAAGCCGTTTGAAACTGCTCCGCTCCGATTTGCACCTGCGGATTCAAAGTCTTTGGCTCAGCGACCCGGCCTGTGCCGCACCACGCGCAATCCATCACCAAAAATGCCTGGATTAATACAAACGCAATCAATCTGAATAATTTATTCATTTTATTTTATTTTTTCCATTTTCAAAATACTTAATTCATTAAAATAAATAAAGTTATGATTATATCCCGCCATTTTTTAAAATGGCATAAAAGTATACCACATCTTTTCTCCCTTTGCAAAAAAAAGAATAAACATTTCATTACTGTAACACCTTATAATACAATGCGTTACACAAGCGTATCCGAGAGGTTAACCATTCTTTTGGCAGAAAAAACAAAAACCTGCGGCGAATAAATTGGTATTTACGATTAGTTTTGCGGCTCTCGCAATTTATTATGATTGTTGTTGCCCAAAAACCTTTACAGCGGAAAATCCTCTAATGATTCTTATCTACTTGACTTATCTTAAAAAATATAGTATTCTTTTTTATAGGAGAATTACATATGTTAAAACGATTTAAAGTAATAATCGAGCCGGAATCTGGAGGCGGGTATTCCGTGCATGTACCTGCACTCCCGGGGTGTGCTTCACAAGGCGAAACTATAGAAGAAACGATTTCTAATATCAAAGAAGCTATTGAATTATATATCTGGTCCCTTAAGGAAGATAAACTGCCCATTCCTGATTCTGATATAGAGGTAGAGTTAAGAGAAGTAGAAGTTTCAGTATGAGTAAACTGCCGCATGTCCGCGGAAAAGAAGTTATTCGTGTTTTGCAAAAGCACGGATTTTTTATTAAACGCCAAAGCGGTTCTCATGTAATCATGCGCCACCAAACCGATCTTAACCGCAGATGCATCATTCCCTTGCATAGCTCTCAAACCATAAAACCCGGCACATTATATTCTATCCTCAAAGGCGCCGGGATTTCTATAGAAGAATTTGTTAAACTTCTCTAATAGAGATATTTTTTCCATTTAAGACCATCTCCTGCCACTGCCACCTCTTTCCTTACTTAGGGTCTGCTGAAAAACTCATCAGACCCTGATTACAAAGATTAAAAACAAGATTACATGATTAAATATAGACGGAAAAATCAAATGCAATTATTTTAAATATCCTTTTATTCATACTTCAGCCCTTCTGCCATCATCCTTCAAGAAATCTCTCCCTGTTTCTATAAAATTTCAATGAATTTCTATCAATTTCCAACAATTCCTTATTTCTCAGTTTTAATTTAATTTCAATCAATTTCCACTAATTTCTTATTTCTTGTTTTTCAGTTTTCTTCTAAGCCAAGAACCATCAGCCATGAGCTAATGAGCTAAGTTATATCGCCTGCTCGATAAGTTCCAAATTAATGGTTAAATTTTCTTCAAGTTTTACGCTTACGCTCTCTAATAACATTTTCACTTGAATCTCTGATGGATCATCCACTTTTACCATATGTACATCCGGCAGTGATTCGGCGGAGATTACTGCCTGCGATGGGTCGTTTTTACCAAATATAGCTGTACGCAAATCAAAATTACTCTCAATATCCGCCCTAAGAATTTCTTCTTCTGCAGCATCCTCGGTTTTATAAACCTTCTCCAGAGCATACTGTTCTTCAATTTCCTGTTCAGTTTTAGTATTCATCGGCTTTAGCAATAAATCAAAAAGCCCTGTTGAAACCACCGGCTGGGTTTGCTGATACAATCCCGCAGTAATAGTACCCGGCACAGAATGTCCGTAACAATCAGAGTAGTCGAATTCAGAACGGCCGCGGAAGAGCTGGAACACATACTGTTCAATTGCCCCTTCTTTAACTTTATCATTTACCGCCGGCCTGTATTGAGAACCCGCAACAGGCAAGCCGGTTTTTTGCGACAATATATCCAGCGCCGCATAGAGTTTGTCGATTTCTCTTACACCAAACTGCGTACTCTCTTCCACAAAGATATCCGCTTGTTTATTGCCATCCTTGTCCTCCAATATTCTCAGCCTGACTATCCTTCTGGTAATAACGTTTCTATTCTCATCCAATAATACCACTGCCTTGTTTGTCCCGTTAACCACATAACCCGTAAGCCCCCTGCTTAAATTAGTGCCATAGGTACAGCTCTGGCATGCCGTTGAGCCGCGATAGTTTCCTATGTTAAATAGAATATAGAAGTCATCGGTAAACTCAATAGCCGCCTTATCTCCTTTTTCCGTTGTTATTACATACTGAAGAAGCTTTTCCCAATTTTTAATTTTTTCAATCCGCGATTTTAAACCAGCGAACCCATCAAGATTATGCAATTTTTCATAAAGAGTCTCTCCTTGAGCTTGTTCAAATGCTTTTTTAAGCGCTGTTTGTTCTTTTACAGAAAGCTTATTAATCTCTATATCTATAATTTCATCTATAGTCTTTTTATAATCTTCGCTTTCATATTTCCATTGCTTAAAACGACCGTCAATTTCCGCCTCAAGGGCAGCTAAAATATTTTCATAGATTTCCTTATCGGTAATGGACCTTAGATAAATATCTATCAGATTATAAATGTTTCTTCCTTGATGATCTCTCCATTTAAATCTTGGATTATTTGCCGCGTAATTTCTTAATTTTTCAAGGAAGACAGATTCATTCCCTATAGATATAAATTTTTTAAATCGAGCTAACAAAACTTCGGCATCAATCATTGCTAATCGCTCTGATAGATCTTTTATTTTTGCGTCATTAATGTCTTTTCCGGATAAGAGATCATTCAAAATAGCTTCACTATTGCTCTCAAAGATTTCGTTGATAAGTTCTGGAAACAGTTTATCTTTAGATTTTTTATAAGTATCAATGACTTTTAAATACTGTTCCAGGTAATACATCAGTTCATCATAAAATCTCTCTGAATTCTCCGGAGAAGGAAAACCTTCTCTTTGCTCAATAGCTTCCAGAAGTTTTGCCAAAAGCTCACCGCTGCGATCATAATTCAATGTCAATAACAAAACCATCTGTTCATATAATTTGTTTTTAACCGTAGCTAACTGGTCATGTATATTTTTATTGGTGTTTAACGATCTAATCAATTGCCTGAAGGTATTCAGGGTTTTTGTATCTGAGTTTATCCGTAACAGTATTCCATAAAATATATGCGGGATTTGTGTTGTTATTTTCGACAATGTAATCTGTTGAAATAAGTTATTGATGTCTTCTTTAAAACATTTCAATTCTTCACCGGACAGTTTCGTAGCCGCATATTTTCTTTCCTGGTATAAATTTCGCAGCTGTTTAAATACCTCTTTCTGCTGTTTCTTATCTTGCAATCGAACGGCATTTTCTAAGTAATCATAAAAAACAGTATTCTCAGCCAATAAATAACGGTTCTCCTCAAGAAAATATCTTATAAAAAGTGCCTTTCCACCAAGTGTTGTTAAATTGCCTCCATTTTTGAGTTCATCAATTATCTTTAGAATTATTGTATTATCTGTCGTGATACCAAATAAAACTTTTAAACAAATCCTTAATTGACTCCCGGCTGGCTGCCCCAAAAACTGAGTTTGCAACTCGGAAAATAATTCATCTTTTTTTTCAATTGATAAAGCGTCAATGGCCTGAAATCCATCAGCGAGCATATCTTCTTTGGCTTCTTGCGAAATACTTTCCAGCTTAAATCTTAAGATATCCAATAAACTAAGATTGCTGCCTTCCGCAATAAGATTTAACCCAGGAAATTTCTGCGCCTTATCAATTTCTTCCAATACGCTGATTAAATCTTCCACCGTCTTACCCTGCCTGCTCAACCCTTGAGAAACCGGCTCAAGCTGTTCGATCTTGGCTTGTAAAACAAATAAGTTAGACAAAATCCAGCCTGCCTGTCTTATGATAAAGTCTGCGTTAGGCATGCCCTGCAACTGCTGTTTTACAGCATTCGTTATTTCTTCTAATGACTGCTTTGGGTCTTCTATAATTGTTCTGATGATTTTCTTAATATCTTCTATCGAAAGATATTTTAGCAGTTCGTTTATCGAAGAAATCTCGATTTTATATCGTTCCGGGTTATTTCTAAAAAACCGATCAAAAATCTCCTTGGCTTGCGAAATATTTTCCAAAGAGAATAAATATTCGAATAAGCTGTTTTTTTGATCCTCGCCGATCCTCATTTCAGCCGGATGAAGCGTCACTTCCCGGTTCAGGTTATAGGCAATCTCATTTAGTTGCGTTTTAAAAGCAGGCTCAGACAATCTTCCAAGAATGTTTTCAATATCCTTTCTCTGGTCTTTTATAAACCTCGCAAGCTTTATATTGATTTTTAATGCCTTGGCAATTATTGCTTCCGGTGCAGCGTTAAGAATTTGTATTTTAAAATCTTTGGGTATTAAATTGCTCCACAAAACCTGCTCTATAAATCCATATACTTTTCCATTTGCTTCTTTAAAATGCCTATTAAAAACACCATTTAAAACAGGCTCTATGAGAAAATCCGACTTATCCAGGGCAATAAACACGTTTTTGATAATTTTAACATGAGAAATAAGTTCAGGATTAAATATTTCAAGGATACTTTTAAAATCGGAATTATCCCCGTAAACTATTTTATATAGTAATACAGCTAGTACCGCATCTTTTAATTTTTTATTAGTAGAGTTAACCAAAATATCTTTTATTGTAGGATAGGCATCATTTAAGTCTAAAGTATGCTTCCATTTCTCGAAGTAATCCATGCCAAAAACCTGTTTATTTTCATCCTTATCATCCTTGAGCATCTCCAAAAACAACTTTTGCACCCCCTGGTTTATCCTTTGACGCGCCGGATTTAGCAACCGCTCATTTTCAGGGTTTTTAATAAAATCTAACTCGAAACCAAGTTCTTGGCATGTTTTCTCAATAGCCTCCTTCAAGTCTAATATGTCGTTTTCTTTGCTGTATATTTTTGTTCCTTTTGCCTTATTTTCATCCTCTCTATAAATTCTCAAATATTCTCTAAATAGATTTCTATAATAATAAGAACTGCCCGTAAGATAATTCTCAAAAAGATAATTTTTGTCTTCGTGACTTATACCCAAATAGTCATTTTTTACAAAAGCCTCTTCAAATTTTCGAAATAAAGGATTATCAATGTGTGTTTGGAGAAAACTTGCGGGATTATCCCGGATAGTCTCCACAACTTCCATTAAACCATCAACATTATTTTCTCTTAATTGATCCATTTGATCCGGGGTTAAGGAAGATAAAAATTTACCCAAAGAACGCAATAGAGGATTTTCTCCTGAAATTCCTTTCTCCCGCCAGGCGTTCATAATAATCAGCGGCGTTAATTCTACCCTTAACTCAGGATTTTCCTCCACTAATCTGAGTAGTAATTTACCTAAATTAACACTTTCTTTCGTGCCTGAAGAAGATGCAATCAGCAGCGCGGAAATTTTGGTTTTTAACCACTGCCAATTTTCCGGCGTGAGTTTTAACTCCTCAAGAGAACTGCATATCTCTATAAATGAATTCGATAAAACATATCCCACGTTCTGGTTGAAATACCTGCTTTGAGAGGCCTTGGCTAATAAGGTAGTTAAGGTATTGATTTCAGTTTTATATTGTTCGACAATCACAGACGTCCCAAAAGCCGTTAAAAGATGGTAAAATTTACCTTCCTCGGATTGGGCGATTTTCCCCAGCTCTCTGATTACAAAATTATAAATTTCAGGATCAAAATCATGGAATAGGGCTTCCTTAAGGATATCTTCCAGAGATAAATCGCTCCTGTCATTTAGCGGGATAATTTTCCAGATAATCACCGCTAAAGATACCCGGTTATCCTGACTAAGTTCACTAATTAACGCTAAAAACTTTTTTTGCTTGGCTTTGCCGGATAACTGTTTGGAAAGAGCGGTTAATAATTTGTCCGCTAAAAAATTATATTCTCCGGCGCTATCATCTTTTTTATACACCTCATATACTATATTCCCGTTTCTCTTGATCTGAACACCGTCAATGCCAAATTTGTGCGTTAGTCCTATGTCATAATCTTTGGTTTTAATTAAAATACCGCCTTTAAACTTTACGCCTTTTAACGCGGCCATGGCCGAATCTATCGCCTTATTTGCCTGATAAAATCCGATGCGCTTTCTGATGTCCTTCTTATATCTATTCCATAACCAGGCTCCGCCGCCTAACAATAATGCCGAGCCAAGCGTACCTCCTACTACTTTTCCCAGAAAAGACAAATCTTTTTGCCAACCTTCCCTTTTCCTTTGCTTTTCCCTGTCAATTGCCTCCGCGATTATTTTTTTATCGTCTTTAAATTTCTCGTCTACGAAGACCACCTTATGCTCCCTGTCCCCAATGAGAAACTGAAGCCTGGCGTCTGCTTTCATTCCCCATTCAGACAAGTTTTTTATCGCAACCAGATAATATTTTTTCGCGTCATCCTCATAAACCGGATATTTCGCGAGCAAGGCAATGCTTTCCTTTCGCCATTTTTCGTATTCATCCTGATGTTTCTTTTCTTCGTTATTCTGAAATATCGCCCATAAGCCTCCTATTTTTTTTCTATGCTTATCTTCTGCCTCTACCGCTTGTTTTAAATCCTGAGGAAGATTGCCGCGCAGGAAGCTAATATATTTTCTATGCTCTGCATCTTCATCTGCTCCTTCTAGATTTTGGGTTGTTGCCGCCGCTGATTTTTTTTCTGATTTCCCCAAACCGGCCACCCCAAAGGCCCCAAGCAAAAAATCACGGCGGCTGATTTTGGTACCCTTTTCCTGAGATTCAGTAAAAATATTTTGCAGCGGGGCCTCTACCATATTTACCTTAGGCGCTAATAAACTTGCTCGTGTCGTATTGTCAGTAAATAAATTAACCCCGCACCACGCGCAATCCATAACCAAAAACGCCTGGATTAATACAAACGCAATCAATCTGAATAATTTTTTCATTTTATTTTATTTTTCCCATTTTCAAAATACTTAATTCATTAAAACAAATAAAGTTATGATTATATTCTGTCATTTTAAAAAAGGCATTTAAGTATACCATATCTTTTCTGCCTTTACAAGGGAGGCGGTAAATATTTTATTGATGTAACATCTTAAAATACAATGTGTTATGTAAATATACCCGAAAAGAAAACCATTCTTTTGGCAGGAAAAACAAAAACTTGCGGTGAATTGTTTGCAGCCTAAATGATAAACAATGATATTTGAGAACATCCTTCTAATGCAAATTTCGGGATGATTTATACGGCTGATTCTATGGTAGAGTGCGGCGATAACGGTTGTATTGTGTGCCGCAGAGTGAGAGTAGGTACTTTTACATTTTGAACCTTCCCCTTGGAGTTAGGAACTACCCTTTTATCCTTTCCGCCTGGAGCCTGATTGATTTTAGAGATAGTCTCATGGGGAACATAAGGAACTATAATTTCTCCCAAATCCAGGATGTTTAACCGCGGCTTCTCCGGATTTCGCTTATCAACATAATAAAAATCCACATTGTAACGCATTTTTGCCGTATCCATTACTCCGTTTTTTACCGGATGTCCTAACCGTGTAATAACCGTATCACTAATTTCAAACCTATTGACAACCCTGATATCTCCGCCTGTATACAGGGAACCGCTGGGGCCGGAATCTTTTGTCATCGCTTCCGCACTTTGCTTATATAATGTCATCAATGCTTTTTCTTCCAGCAAAGATAACCTCTCTTCCTTTACTGCTTGCTGAACACGGTTTAAAAAATCCGGCCGACAAAAATATGACCCGTAAGATTCCACAAAAAAACTTTCCACCAGTTGCTTGCTTAAGTTACGCGCTTTAAGCTCCTTTTGCAAAAATACTTCGGGTAAAGCATGAAAATGAAAAGAGAAAACTCCGTTTATAAAACGCCGATCATCCAAGTTTTCGTAACTGTCGTCTTTTTCCGAATAAGACTGCACACTGTTCGGCCATAAAGTTCCGTCTTGTCTTAAATCCCAGATTCCTCCGTATTCGGTGGTGTGATCAAACATATCCTTAGCGCCGATTTCGCTCAATCTTGCGGCTAGTTGCGGATTATGCAAGGCCTTCTCTACGAGTACGAGGCGTAAAAGAGCCAGATTGGAAAATCTTTCAAATGCCGGACGTTCGGTGTAATCAGAAGACGGCTTTATTTTCTTTGGGCCATCTTCTGTCCAAATGGTTATCGGCAAATCATCCCTTTTCTGTCGTGGGAAAGCCTTACGGGTTAATATATCCTTAATTTCACGGATCATTGCCTGACGGTCAAACAGCATCTTTTCAAGCTCTGGCGAAATCTCATTTAAAAGCAGCACATCGCTGATAGTCACCCGTTCTCCCAGAGTTTCCAATCTGTTGATAATTCCTTCCATTCTTTCCCGGTTAAATTTTTCGGCTATTCTTATCACTGTTAAAAAAGAGGAGCTGTGCAATTGCCTGATATAAAAACGCGTCTTAATAAATGAAACTACATCCTTAAATCGCAAAGAAAAAAGCAGGCTCATTTTTTCGCGGTCCTTTGCAACCGAATCGTAGAGTTCGGATAATTTCATAAGATCACGGATATCTTTTGCCCCCCCGTAAAATTGTTTGATGATTTTCTCGCTGAACCTTAAGAAATTATTGTCCTTCAAGTTATGAACAAACCGTTTGTCCGAATACGCGGCCATGGCCGCTATTTTCAGCGGCTTATAGTCACGATAATTCGTCTTTAAATCAAAACCAAGCCGCGCCAGTTTATCCAGCACAAAAACCGTCTCAGGAGTGTAGTTATCTGAAATGTCCAAGGCTTTCAACAATATTTTTTCCTTCGTCCCTTTCCCCGGATACATGCGGGAAAAGAAGGCATTGAGCTCATCATATATCGGCCGCATTGACGGTTTTTCCAGATCTTCCAACAGATAATCTATTGTAAAAATGGAAATATTATTTGAAAATTCCACAATTTCAATTTTACTGAATCCATATTTTTTTTGTAAAATATTCGCGGCTTTGAGAAATTTCTCAACATCTATCAACTTATAACATAAAAACCACTGTAACCATGCCAGGGGAACTTTTCCCTCAACAAGTTCTCCTTTTTTCTGGAAATACTCAACAAAATATTCTTTCCATAGTTTACCCTTCTTTTGCGCCTCGAGGTCATATGCTTCTATCAGCAAACGCGCATTATTTAAGAAACCAACTTTGTCATAAAAATCATTCAGGGCCGTAAGCACAACAGGTTTGCCGTCCTCAATCCGGCTTATTAAGCGATATTGTTTCTTCAGCTTTACAAATTTTTCGGCATTCTTTTTATCCAAATAAAAATCGCGTTCTTCCGGGTTGAGCAATATCTCAATAAACCGGTCAAATCCCAGGCTGCTTAACTGCCAATTTTTTATCAAAACATCATAGAGAGTAGCGGTAACAGGCGATTGCAACTGCTCATAAATTTGTTTGAAATTCAAATCATATTCCGCCGCTTTACCAAATATGTTCTCTTGCGGCAATACTACTGCCTTGAAATTTTTTTTCTCTAAAAGATTTATGATTTTGATCCTGGTTTTAACATCTTCCAATTTGAATTCCGGCATGCCTCTTGTCCTTAAACGCTGTATACTGTCATTCAACCGCCAAAAATCCTGCTGCGAACCATAAGCCTTAATAATATGGGTCATCACCCCCAGAGACATCCGGTTTTTTAATTCAGGATAGCGCGCAGTTAATTTATCAACGAATCTCCGGAAGTTACGGTTATCGGCAGAAGGAAAGACATAGCTTCCGGCATAGTCTGAGGTGAAATCAAGCTTACCGAGATTAGTATTAAAAAGGCTTAACAGGGAATCATAACGCATTAAAAAATCCTTAAACTCAGCGGGGCTCATCTCATCCGTCGCCCAAACCTCCAGATACTTATCTACAAGCTCAAGCTTTCTTAGATTAAAAGCGCCGGCTATCTTATATAACAATTTCCAGAATAAACTATCTTTCTGCCTATAAAAACTACTTCTCAGTGACAAAACATCACTGTGACCGAGAAACTCGCTTACTGTCTCATATGCAACTCTCTGCGGATATTTATCCTTAAAATAGGACCAGATCGTTAATGACAAGGGATGACTTAAAGATTCCATTTTATCCTTATCCACTTCAACCAGACTTTTAAAATCAGATACATCTTCGATTTTAACTCCATATGTTGAGCGGAGAAATACATATTGCCGCGCCCATTTTTTAACGGTTTTTTCGTAATCAATTTTCTCTCGCAATGGGCTTTCAGCAAGAGCAGTCAAAATCCTTATATTCAGAAGGTAACTGATATCAAATTCTACGCCCAACGGTTTAAAATACTGTTTAAGAACAGAAAAAGACTGCGTTATCCGGCCGGACACAAACTGCTCCAAATGGGGAGGCGATAAATATATATCCAGCGCTTGGGACAGATAATTGTTTGGAGTTATGTTATACATTTTTTCCAAAAAATCACAAAATACCCTAAACTCCGGACTTTTTAAAGTATGTAAATATATCTTTTTTTCTTTTTCCTCTTTCGTGATAATGGTAAAGATTTCTAAAAAAGGGACATCAGCGGTTTGCAAATCCAGATTTTCCGCCGCCCATAACAATGTTTCTTTAAACTCGCGCGAGGAGATAATTACCTTAATTTCAGCAAGAGTTTTTTTCAGGAGACTCCTATCAAATTCAATCAATTCGAATGAAAATTGTTCGTTGAATTCCCGTAAGATTGAAAGCATTTGCGCATTTTCCAGGGTAAAAAATTTTCGTTTTGTAATACCGGGATTCCTGCCCTTGTGCCAGTCGAAAACTAAATCCCATCTGTACCATCCCTGCGCCCTCAATATTAATAAGAGATCTTTCGCGGGAATGGATTCCAGTGTTACATCCCCGGCTATTAACTGCTCTCTGGTTGCCTGAAGTTCGGAAATATTTCTTGAGATGCCGGGAGGAAACAGCTGATGTCCGCTGAACCCAGGTATTAGTCGGTCACCGGGTTGCATAAGCATTAAAAGAGCAGACATTGTTAATATGGCTTTTTTTATTTTACTCAGTCTTTTTGCTTCCAGAACAAAATCGGCATTGCCCTTTTCCGGAAGAACAATGTTTTCTGCTTGAAAAATCTGTTTTACATGTTCTTGCGAAATTTGGACGGCAGGAGCAAGCGTATCATAAGCTTTTTCTCCGCTAATGACCATGTCATTGCCGGCCATTCCCGTGGAAAAACAAAAAATTGGCGGAAAAATAAGTAAACTAATTAATTTTATTAATCTCGGGCTTAACTTTATTTTGTCTATCTTCATATGTCTGTTGAATTCGTTATATTCGTTTATCCCGTTTTTTTAGTTTTTCCGTTCTTAGGTCTTTTTGTTCTTTTAAGCTTGCGGCTTGTAGCTTGTGTAATGTAGCCTGTAGCATGAGTTCTATCAGCTATCAGTTCTTTTAAATAGTTATGCTCTATAATCAAGGTTAAAAATAATCGTTAAAGTATACACTATTTTTGAAAATTTCGCAAAATAATCAAGCGGTAAATATAATTTGTGCTGCAACATATTGATATAATTAAAGTTAAAGAAAAGGCTAAGTTAACGCGGCAAATTTATTTATTCTTAGCGGATAAATGCACACAAATTTGGCAGGCAATCTCTTTAGGCTGGTCCTCTTTTCTTGTCCGGATCCAGACAATATCCTTATCCTGCCTGAACCAGGTCAACTGGCGTTTGGCAAACCGGCGCGTATCGCGTTTAAGTATCTCCACAGCCTCCGCGAATGAACAGTCCCCGTCTATATAAGCAAACAATTGCTTTATACCTAATACCTGGCACGCGGTCTTACTCAGCTTCATAACCTTAAGCCGCCTTGCCTCTTCCAGGGCTCCCTGCCGCAGCATGGCATCAACTCGGCCTTCAATCCGCTGATAAAGCTCTCCGCGTTCCCTTTCCAGGCCGAACATCATCACCCGATATGACGCGTCCAGGCCGCTGATTTGCGTTTTGAGTTGAGAGATCGGCTTTTTATTCAGTTCATAGGCCTCAAGGCTGCGGATAACCCTGCGCAGATTATTCGGATGAATCTTTTTCGCCGCCTCCGGGTCCACCTTTTGCAGCCGTTCATAGAGGTAATCATTTCCCTTTTCTTCCGCCAGCTTCTGCAATTTTACACGCAGCTGCTTATCTTTGCCTTTATCTTCAAATAACCCTTTGGTTAATACCCGCACATACAATCCCGTGCCGCCGGCAATAAGCGGGATGTGATTACGCGAATGAATCTCCGGAATCAGCTTTAACGCCTTCTCGCGGAAAAGCGCCGCGCTGTATTCTTCATCAAGCTCCAGGCAATCAATAAGATGATGCACTGCCCGCGAACGCAGTGCCGCGGAAGGCTTCGCGTTGAGAATATCCATGCCGCGGTAAACCTGCATGGAATCCGCGGAGATAATCTCCGCGTTTATAAGGCAGGCAAGCTCTACGGCAACTTCCGACTTTCCACTTGCCGTCGGACCAATTAAAAAGATAACTAATGGTTTTTTTAACACAATCTACGTCCTTACTTCGAAACTGAGACAATTATAACATACTTGAAGTCAGAAGTCAGACATCAGAAGACAGAAAAAATCAAAATCTGTATTCTGTTTTCTGTCGTCTGTCTTCTCCCTACGGGAAGATATGCGTCGGCAGGTTTTCTTTGTCTTTGAGCTGGTTTTCCATGTATTCCGCGGCAAGGCGGGAGGCAAACTCTCCGACGCGCACACGGTAGAGCTTTCCCTTGCGGGATTCCAACGGCGTAATATACGCCTCATAACCTTTAGACTTCAGGTCATCATACAAACTCTGCGCGTTCTCCATAGAGGTAAAACAGCCGACCTGTATGGTAAAGAAATTACCGCCCACGGTAGTGGCCTTTGCCAGTTGCGCCTCAAAGCTTTCCGGAAATTTCTTATGCAATTGGCTGAAATAATACTCCGATTTTGCCAATTCGCTTTTTCCCTGATAAGCCCTGCCTAACTTATAAAAAAGCATCGCCTGGTAATCGGTATCACTGCCCTTTGTCAGCAACTGGTCGTATATGCTCACCGCGTCATCGTAATTATGCTGCATGAAATAGGTATCGGCAATCCCGATATATAATTCCGTGGAAAGCGGCTTCTGTATATAAGGAATCGCCTTACGGAACGCATCGCGCGCCTTTTCATAGTATTCCATATTAAACAGGCAAACGCCCTCGACATAAAAAATTTCGCCTTTTGCCGCTTTATCAGCAGCGCCGCGTTCAAGCCGGGAGCACTCGTTCAGGGCTTCCCCAAATTCGCCTCTAAGCATCTTCGCGAACACAGGGTCCAGGCTTTTTGTATACCCGTAGGCAAACAAATTGCCGGCCAAAATGCTCATTAACCCAAAACAAATAATTATAACTATCAGTCTTTTACGCATTGGATAACTTTCACCGGATATCGGCCGTTGGCCATAGACTACCTTTTCCCGTATTTTATCATATCCGGTGAATGTTAAAAAGAAATTATTACAAAGCGGATTCTGCAGGTCATTCGTAAATAATACGGCAGGGAGACATCAAGCCCTGCCTCCATCATCTCCCGCTCATCCAAAACAGCGTTATGCCGGTCTTCCAGCCATGGTGTGATCTTTTCCGCGCCGCCCTGATCTCCGAAAAATAAGATATCTATGACCGGTCTTGCAGTTTTCGGAAATTTATGGTATATTTAATAACCTTTTGTAATAAATGATTAAATAAATAAGCAAATTTTAATACACAGAACACTTATAAACCCCAAAAGTAAAATAAAAAATGAACAAAAGAATATTCTTTAAAACAGTATCGTTCGTCCTTATTATATCATTTTTGTCGCTGGATATGTCTTGGGCGGGGGGAAGAATAATCCCTCCCTCTAAAAACAAAAACACACTCAGTCCATCTCTGCAAATAGATAGCCAAGAAATAAAAAATTCCCTGAAAACTCATTATTTTAAATTATCAGCTCCTACTAAAATCAAAATAAACTCGGGACATATTAACCTTCAAAATTATAAGCGTCCTAAAGTACTTAATATATCAGAATTTATTAAGGGAATAAGCTTTTTATTAATATCTATTGGTATACTTAGTTTTATCTTACAAAAATTTATGGGCAGATTCACGGCAGAGTATATATCTATTAGTCTAATCGTAGGCATTAGCGGTGCAATGATGACTATTCTCAATGAAGTGAGTATAGCAATTTTCGGCAGAGAATTCACAATAAATCTTACTTCGCTGCCTGAACTCGATATTGAAGGAGTTTCAAATTTAGCGCCAAAGATAAAAGATCGATTTTTAAACATGCTATATCGGCTTGGATTAAGAAATGAACTAAACTTTAAAAACCCAAGCCCCAGCGGAGATTTCGTAATTTTAGGGAGCAAAACGTTAAACATGGATGATGAAACGGTAAAAGTATATTTTGTCAATTCTCTTAATCCTATGAAATCCTCTTTTGAAAATGGCCATGCTTTTATAACCAACCCCAAAGAACGAAAAATCCATGTCGTCCTTAATGTTATTGCGCAGGAAATTAATTGCGAAATTATGCCTTATTTGGAAAAAGGTGAAATTAGACTGCCGCATAACGACCGATTAGCCTTAGAATTTAAAAACAATCCTGCACTTTTAAACAATCACAAAGAAACAATAGCCTTGATTTATTCATTATTAGGAAGGGAATTTGAAGGCATGTCCAGGGAACAGGTAACCCAAAAAATCGTTAATGCTGCCATCAAGCACAAATTAACCCAGCTCTCTTTTAACTTAACCGGGCAAAAGATTGAAGACAAAAACCTTGACCTTTTACTAAAAATTAAAGACGGGACAACACCGTTTTTAGCGCTTAAAGCTCTATTATCTAACGCTATATTAGGAGAAGAGAGTAATGAAATCATAAAAATGCTCGGCAAGGAATTATCATATCCGCATTCATCCGCAACAACCTACCAGGATTGGCTTGAAACCTCCGGGATACTCAAAATAGAACATTCAGAACTCAAAAAAATAGCGAAAGAAATTTATTATCAAATCAGGCAAAAAACAGAAGCACAAAATTCAATACCTTCTGAAACTTTAGGAGTGAAAACTTTGAGCAGTATTCCCCCTCTGCCCCCCAGCCTATCGATGCTCGCCGGCAATCCGCAGCACTCTATGTTACCTTTCGAACAAGCGATTTAATCGGGAATCTGGAATTTTAAATCAACTATTATATAGCATCAATCATCTGCCGTCCTGACAAATATACATAGATTTTTTCTTGTGCAAACTCTTCTGAAACTCTAATAACTTTTGATTCCGCTCTTTTTTTACAGGCTGCGGAACGTCATCCGCCAATCCCGCGGCCTTTGTGCGCGGCCGCGGCGAGTATTTGAAGATATAGGCGGCGCTAAACTCCACCTCTTTCATCAAATCAAACGTATCCTGAAAATCCGCTTCCGTCTCTCCCGGAAACCCGACCAGCACATCCGTGGTCAGCCTCAAGCCCGGGATAATCTCCTTTGCCTTTTTCACCAGCTTTATATAATGCTCCCGCGTATAGCCGCGGTTCATCAACTTCAATATCCTATCCGAACCTGACTGTACCGGCAGGTGCAAAAACTTCTTACACCTCGGCAATTCCCGCATCACCCGGAACAGCTCTTCCGAGGCGTCCTTTGGATGCGAAGTAACAAAATCAAACTTCTCCAATCCTTCAACCTCATTCACCATCTTTAACAAATCAATAAAATCTATTTTTTTTCTACCATGAGCCATGAGCCATGAGCTATGAGCTGTATAGCTATTTACATTCTGCCCCAACAGCGTAACCTCTTTTACTCCCTTTCTCACCAACCCCTCTATCTCCCTGATTATCTCATGCGCCGGACGGCTTCTTTCCCTGCCCCTGACATAAGGCACTATGCAGTAAGAGCAGAAATTATCGCACCCCTCCATAATAATCACATTCGCGTGATTTTTATCTGCAACATAATCGGTATCATACACCGCGTCTATACGCTGCTTCCTGCCTACAGCCATCTGCGGGATATGCCGCTTAAAAAACTCATCCAGCACATCCGCGATACTCCCGATATCATTCGGCCCCACGACAACATCCACCAGCGCTGACTTCGCGAACGCCGCCTTTTTGTAATTCTCCGCCATACAGCCCAGAAGTCCAATAACCGGACTTCTGGCTACAGGCTCCAGGCTGCAAGCTCCATGCTTTTTCCTGCGGCCTGCGGCCTGCGGCTTGAAGCATCGGCCGTAGCAGCCGATCTCGCTCCACACCTTATCCTCCGCATGCTGCCGCACCGAACAGGTATTAAACAGCACGATATCCGCGGACTCAATATTCTCCGCCAACTGATAACCGGCCTTCAGCAAAACCCCAGCCACCAGCTCGCTGTCGCGGGTATTCATCTGACAACCGAAAGTCTTAATAAAGACTTTCGGTTGTCGTGTCCGCGGCGCGTTGAGGACAATCCCGCAGGGATTTTCATCAACATGCTCGCGCAAGGACCTGACACTATTTTTATTATGCTTACTGTTATCTTCTTCCATTTTTCTTAATGAACACATCATTTATGGAGCAAAACGACATAAATGATGTGTGTGAATTAACTATACCTTCACAAAATATTATCTAAATACATACATCACTTAGAGGTAAGCGTCCTTAGAATACAGGTAACTTTTATTTGACTTTGGCACGTAATTGCTGCCAGTTATCCGGCAGCAGGCTTTCCAGTTGACTCATCCTGCAATCATTTATACGTTCCAGCACATCAGTCAAATATTCCCACGTA
>JAKLQT010000245.1 GCA_022013205.1 Candidatus Omnitrophota bacterium
CACGGGACAGCCTATGCTAATCATACCATCATGGAAGCAGATTTAATTATTGCCGTCGGTGCGCGTTTTGATGACCGCGTTACAGGCAGAATCGATAAGTTTGCTCCTGATGCTAAAGTTATTCATATTGATATTGATCCGACAGCGATCAGTAAGAATATCCATGTTAATATCCCGATTGTTTGCGACGCGAAAATCGGATTACAGGCGCTTAATAAAATTGTAAAAAAGCCCAATACCAAAGAATGGCTGAAAAAGGTAAGCGATTGGAAAAAGAAATACCCTTTGAAGTATAAGCCTGGCAAAAAAATCAATCCGCAGTATGTTGTAGAGCAGATATACAAAGTCACTAAGGGTGATGCCATTATTTGTACTGAAGTTGGACAGAATCAGATGTGGGCGGCGCAATATTATACTTATACAAAGCCGCGCACATGGATCTCCTCCGGCGGCTTAGGTACAATGGGGTATGGATTTCCCGCGGCTATAGGAGCTAAGATCGGAAGGCCGGATAAGCTTGTTTTTGATATTGCCGGCGATGGTTCTATTCAGATGAATATCCAGGAACTTGCAACGGCAGTGGCGAATAAGATAAATGTGAAAATTGCCATTCTTAATAACGGATATCTGGGTATGGTGCGCCAATGGCAGGAATTATTTTATAATAAGCGTTATTCATGTACGCCTATCTCCGGGCCTGATTTTGTTAAGCTGGCTGAAAGCTATGGAGCCGCGGGTATTCGCGTTAAAAATCCAAAGGACGTGGAGAAGGCGATAAAAGAGGCGATAGCGATACCGAACGTTGTAATAATGGATTTTATCGTCGAAGAAGAAGAAAATGTGTTCCCCATGGTTCCTGCCGGAGAGGCTATTAACAGAATGATCGGCGGCATGGCTTGAAAACACAGATAAACGCTGATATAAAAGATACAGATGATCGCAGATAGTACTATTACTAATAATCTGTTTTCTGAGTTTTGAATTGTAAAAAATAGGAGAAAAATATGAAGCATACAATTTACGCGTTAGTTGAAAACAAGCCGGGAGTGCTTGCCAGAATTTCAGGCCTGTTCAGCGCGCGTGGTTTTAATATTGAGTCTTTGGCAGTCGGGCAAACACATGATCCGACTATGTCCAGAATGACGATGATTGTTGATGCCAAAGATGAAAAAATACTGGAGCAGATTAAAAAACAGCTGAACAAGCTTATCGATGTTATTACGGTCGGGGACCTGACAAAGAAGAAATTTTTTGAAAGGGAACTTGTCTTGATAAAGGTTAATACAGCGAAGACGGCCAAACAGAAATTAACCGCAATGCTTAATAAATTTTCTGTAAGGATTTTATCATATAACAAAACAATGGCAATTATCGAAGCAACAGAAACAAAGGAGCAGATAATCATGCTGCTGGAAACTCTTGTCAAGGTGGGTATAAAAGAGCTGGTCAGGACAGGAAGAATCGCTATCGCGGAATAAGTATGGCTTGCAAAAAAGGAGAGTTGCGATGCTGGAAATAAAGGAATTGCTAAAGCTGATTGTGGAAAAAGGGGCATCAGACCTGCATTTAACCGTGGGGATTCCTCCTCAGCTGAGAATAGGAGGGCAGCTTACCTATATAGAAAACAGCGAGGCGCTTAATCCTGAATCAATCCAAAAGCTGGCCTATAGCCTTTTGACCCGAGATCAGATCAATTGGTTTGAATTAAAAAAAGAGCTTGATTTCTCCTGCGGGCTCCCTGAGATAAGCCGTTTTCGCGTGAATTTGTTTTATCAGCGGGGATCGGTCGCCGTAGCGGCACGCGTGATACCGTTTATTATTCCGACAATAGAAGAGTTAAAGCTTCCTGATGTGGTCAAGGCGTATGCCGATAAACCAAACGGGCTGGTTTTAATTACCGGAGCAACAGGAAGCGGGAAATCAACTACGCAGGCGGCAATAGTTGATTACATTAACAAAAAGCGCAGGGCGCATATTATTTCTATAGAAGACCCAATAGAATATTTACACAAACACAACTTGTGTACGATAAATCAGCGCCAATTAGGTACGGATACACTGTCTTTCAAAGAAGCTTTAAAGCATGTGTTACGACAGGACCCGGATATTGTTATAATCGGTGAGATGCGGGACCTGGAGACAATCCAGGCGGCCTTGACGCTTGCCGAAACCGGACACCTGGTCTTTGCGACATTGCATACAGGAAGCGCGGTTAATTCCATAAGCCGTATTGTAGATGTTTTTCCGGCGCATCAGCAGCAGCAAATACGCGTGCAGCTTTCACTTGTGCTCGTGGGAGTTATGGTGCAGCAGCTTATTCCTAATGCAAAAGGCGAGGGCAGGTCACTGGCAATCGAAGTTATGACGGTAATTACCGGTATTCAGAACCTGATCCGGGAAAATCAGACCCATCAGATATATTCCCTGATCCAGACCGGGCGCCGTCACGGAATGTATACGATGAATCAATCACTGTGTGATCTGGTTATTAGCGGGAAAATAACCTTTGTGGAAGCGCTTAAACATACTTTAGATGAAGAGGAATTAACTACTTTATTGCAAAAAGCAAAAGGATAAAAGGAAAGGGAAAAATAATGTTAAAGATATATTATGAAAATGACGCGGATTTAAAAGTACTGAAGAACAAGACGATCGGAATAATCGGTTACGGAAGCCAGGGGCATGCCCAGGCGCAGAATTTGCGTGATTCAGGAGTAAAAGTAATTGTATCGGAAATTAAGGGTACCGCGAATTATAAGCTGGCAAAATCACACGGATTTGACCCGATAAGCGCGGCAGAGCTTACAAAACAGGCTGATATTATCCAGATATTAGTACCGGATGAGTTCCAGGCCGAACTCTATAATAATGATATCAAGCCGAATATCTCAACCGGCAAGGCGATAATGTTTTCACATGGGTTTAATATAAATTTTGGGCAGATTGTGCCTGAGAAAAACATAGATGTGTTTATGATTGCTCCAAAAGGGCCGGGGCATCTTGTAAGAAGCGAATATGAAAAAGGCGGAGGAGTGCCGTGTCTTATTGCTATTTTTCAGGACGCGACCGGAAATGCCAAAGACATTGCGCTGGCTTACGGCAAGGGCATCGGCGGCGCACGCGCTGGAATTATTAAAACTACATTCAAAGAGGAAACAGAGACGGATCTTTTCGGAGAGCAGGTTGTTCTGTGCGGCGGGGTTACTGAGCTTGTCAAAAAAGGCTTTGAGACTTTAACAGAAGCAGGCTACCAGCCGGAGATCGCTTACTTTGAATGCCTGCATGAGCTTAAGTTGATCGTGGATCTTTTTTATCAGGGAGGAGTAAATTATATGCGCTATTCTGTTTCTAATACTGCTGAATACGGTGATCTGACCAGAGGCAAGAGAATAGTTACTGATGCTACGAAGCTTGAAATGAAAAAGATCCTTACTGAAATCCAGGACGGTAGTTTTGCCAAAGAATGGATGGATGAGTGCAAAAACGGAAAAAAGAACTTCAAGAAAATGGAAGAAGAAGGAAAGAATCATCCGCTTGAGATCGTCGGACGCGATCTGCGTAAGATGATGAAGTGGATTAATGCTAAAGAAGTCTAAGGAGTATCCGGAAACCAGAGGAAATACTCTGCCGATACTTTAGGATATGGTTTTATGGTGAGCTTAAGATATAAATATTCGGAGACATAAAAATGTCAAAAAAGATTGTAATATTTGATACAACGCTAAGAGACGGAGAGCAGGCTCCGGGAGCCAGTCTCAGCGCTCAGGAGAAACTCGAAGTCGCGCATCAGCTGGTGCGCCTTGGAGTGGATGTGATCGAAGCAGGATTTCCGATATCTTCTTTGGGCGATTTTGATTCTGTGGAACAAATAGCCCGCAAGGTAAAGGGAGCAACTATTTGCGGCCTGGCAAGATCATTAAACAAAGATATAGAGGCCGCGGCCAACGCGTTAAAGCCGGCAAAAAGAAAACGTATTCATGTTTTTCTGGCAACCTCTAAAATCCACATGAAATACAAACTCAAGAAAGCGGAAAGCGAAATACTCAAGATCGCTGAATCCGCGGTTAAGTACGCGCGCAAATTCTCGGCTGATGTTCAGTTTTCTCCGGAAGACGCTTCGCGTACAGAAAGAGATTTTCTTTACCGGGTTATCGAGAGAGTTATTAAGGCCGGAGCAACAACGGTGAATATTCCCGATACAGTGGGTTTTGCCCAGCCCGATGAATTCGGCGGGCTTATTCAGGCGATAATCAATAATGTGCCTAACGTAAATAAGGCGGTTATTGCCGTACATTGTCATAATGACCTGGGGCTTGCCGTGGCTAATTCGCTTGCTGCTATCCACAGCGGGGCAGGCCAGGTTGAGTGCACGATCAACGGTATTGGAGAAAGAGCAGGCAATGCTGCCTTAGAAGAGATTGTTCTTAGCATGCGCACTCGGAAAGATCATTTTGAAAATATTTACACGGATATCAATACGAAAGAGATTTATAAAACCAGCAGGCTGGTAAGCAAGTTGACCGGATTTGTAGTTGCGCCTAATAAAGCCATTGTCGGAGGCAATGCTTTCCGGCATGAGTCTGGAATCCATCAGGACGGAGTATTGAAAAAAAGACAGACATATGAGATCATCAGCCCCGAAGATGTTGGGTTTTACGGAGAGGGGCTTGTTCTCGGAAAACATTCGGGCCGGCACGCGCTTTCGCAGCGGCTTGAGCAGATCGGGTTTAAGCTGAATAAAGTACAGTTGCAAAACGCGTTCATCCGTTTTAAAGAACTCGCGGATAAAAAGAAAGAGGTTTTTGAAGAAGATCTTATGTCTATTGTTGAGGAGCAAATGAAGGATGTCCCTGAGGTTTGGAGCCTTGTGGGCCTAGATTTTTGCGGCGGCATAGGTGTTGAACCTAAGGCAACACTTTGGCTCAAAAAAAGCGAAAAAATATTTAAGAAAACATCAAGCGGTGACGGACCGGTAGATGCCTGTTATAAGGCGATCGAAAAAATAACCGGTATAAAAGCAAAACTGCTGGATTATTCCATCCAGGCAATTACCCGCGGTAAAGACGCGTTGGGAGAGGTTAATGTAAAACTGAAGATCAATCAGGAAGAGATCGTAGCGCGTGCCGCGAGTACTGATATCATCGAAGCCTCGGCCAAGGCTTATCTTAAGGGTATAAACATGGTGCTGTTTAAGGCTAAAAAGGCTAAATTAATACGGCTTTGATGCTATTGTGAATTATCGCGGGGCGTAAAAGATTAAACATAAGAAAACATGGAATTTAAAAAAAAGCAAATATACGGCCTTATCGGATATCCCATCAAGCACAGCTTTTCTGCGGCAATGCATAATGCCGCTTTTTCTTATTTGGCAATGAATGCAGAATATAAGCTCTTTGAAATAAATCCTCAAGATCTGCAATATTTCTTTCATAGGATAATACCTTTAAGGGATATTAAAGGGGAGACAATTCCTTTTGATGCTCTGCGTGGTTTTAATGTGACTATTCCGCATAAAGAAGCAGTGCTTCAATTCTTAAATAAAATATCTCCTGCTGCCGCTGAAATCAAAGCGGTCAATACCGTAAGCGTTCACAACGGCAGCGAGTTTAAAGGGTTTAATACAGACTTTGCCGGCTTTGACCGTCACATAAGCGAGTTGGATGTAAACACAGAAAAAGCAGCTATTATTGGAGCCGGCGGAGCTGCCAGAGCCGTAGCCTATGCTTTAAAAACAAAACAAACGGAAGAAATTGCTATATATGATATTGATAAGGCAAAGGCAGAATCATTGGCCAAAGCTGTAAATTCCTGGGATTCAGGGTGCGCGGCCTATGCTGTCGAGTTAATAGAGGACTTAAACCTTCATGCTAAAACCTTGCTGGTTAACGCGTCGCCGGTGGGGATGAGAGAAGATGATCCTCTGCTTATTACCAGGCAAATGCTGCATAAGGATCTTTTTGTATATGATCTTATCTATAATCCCGTATATACTAAGCTTCTCTTACTTGCTCAGGATAATGGATTGCGCCACCGTAACGGACTGAAAATGCTTTTGTATCAGGGGGTGCTCGCGTTCGAACACTGGATCGGTATTGACGCGCCGCTTGAGATAATGTTTGAGGCGTTAAAAGGAGAAATGAAGAAATGCCAGGGATAATAATTAAAAGCATGATTTTTATTTTCGGCTTGCTCATAGGCAGCTTTCTCAATGTATGTATTTACCGTATGCCCAGGTCCGGCAAAGTTGAAAAGGAAGATTTTCTGAAAATATCGGGTGCCCAGGAGCAGGCGGATAAGATATGGCAGGATTTGATAGTAAGCGGTTATATTGACGAAGACGGCTTTGTAGAGAGGAAATTCAAGAAACTCAGGAATAAAGAAAAAGAAGAAGGATTTATTCTTGAGGGTAAAGACATGAGAAGTAAAAAACAGATTTTTGACATAATTGACCACTCCTGCGAACTCTCTATTGATGAACCGAAGCGATCATTTTGCCCCAATTGCCGTAAGCAGGTTCTCTGGTATGATAATATTCCGCTTATAAGTTATCTGATGCTTACAGGCCGTTGCCGTTTTTGCCATAAACCAATAGTTTTTCGTTATTTTTTTGTTGAGTTTCTTACCGCGGCTTTGCTGGTAATCCTGTATGGAAAATTCGGATTAACCGCGCATTTTTTTGTTTACAGCCTGTTGAGCTGCGCTTTAGTCGCGGCAACTTTTATTGATTTTGACTTTCAAATTATTCCGGATGAAATTACCCTTGGAGGATTGGCCGCGGGAATTGTTTCATCAATAATATTTCCCCAATTGCATAATACCCCGTTGCGTATGCAAGCGCTTATATATTCAATATTGGGAATGCTTGCCGGAGGCGGCAGTATATATCTGATCGGAAGGTTTGGAGAAATAATATTTAAAAAAGAAAGTATGGGAGGAGGCGATGTTAAATTTATGGCAATGATCGGGTCAATTTTAGGCTGGAAACTCGCTTTGCTTATATTTTTTCTCGCGCCTTTTTTCGGCGCGGTAGTGGGAATTATCGCAAGGATCACCAAAGGAGCGGAAGTAATCCCTTACGGGCCTTACCTGTCTCTGGCGGCGTTTCTGGTGATTCTATGGGGAAATAGTATCTTGAAATATTTGTTCTATGTTTAAAAAAATCATGGCAGATTAAAGTAATTTCACTTAATATATAATCATTCAATCCTGCCAAGGAACGGCCCTGCTTTAAAAAACAGCGGGACAGGCGGGACCCCGTGGAATCAAAATGATTCCCGGGACTTGGGCCTGGCAATTCCTTGAATTTTTCAGGGTAAATTTCCGCCGCTGAGGAACAGCGGCCAGACCTCGCCGCATGAAATGTGGCGGGCGCACAGTAACTTATGTTCACTTTGTTTGTGAATAGAATGAATATTGTATCCCCGCACAGATTTCTTCGAAATCTAAACGTGGGGGATAAATTCGCACAGTAACTTATGTCGGCTGACGCCTCCATAAGTTACGTGCTCATTTAGGAGATAAATTATGTTACGTTTCATGAGTGCCGGTGAATCGCATGGGGAATGCATGGTGGGTATTCTTGAAGGGTTGCCCGCGGGTTTGAATGTTGATGTTGGATTTATTAATAAGGAACTCACCAGACGCCAGCTTGGGTACGGCCGCGGAGGCAGGATGAAGATAGAAAAAGATACAGTCAGTATTCTTTGCGGAATTAAAGGCAAAAAAACTCTGGGCAGTCCGGTTGCTTTTTCGATAAAAAATAAGGATTTTAAGATAAATGAACTGCCGCCGATAAGCGAACCGAGGCCGGGACACGCGGATCTGGCAGGAGCGATAAAATACGGGTTTTCTGATATGCGCTGCGTTTTGGAGCGGGCTTCCGCGCGGGAAACAGTTATCCGGGTTGCCGCGGGTTCAATTTGTAAAATATTGCTGCGGGAGTTCGGTATAAGCATTCAAAGTACACGCATAAGTGTCGCGGGAGAAACGAACGAAAATATGATAAAAGAAAAAATAGATATGGCCAGGAAGCAAGGTGACAGCCTGGGAGGTGTATTTGAAGTGAGGGCGGCAAATGTGCCTGTAGGCCTTGGCAGTTATGTTCACTATGACCGCAGGCTTGACGCGCGCCTGGGGGCCGCGCTTATGTCTATTCCGTCAATAAAAGCAGTTGAATTCGGGGCAGGATTCCAAGGCGCATCAAAACCGGGCTCTGAGGTTCATGATGTTATTTTGTATTCAAAAGCCAAAGGTTTTTACCGTCAGACGAATAATGCCGGGGGCCTTGAAGGCGGCATGAGCAACGGAGAAATCATAGTTGCCAGATGCGCGATGAAGCCGATAGCAACATTGGGCAGCCCATTGCCAAGCGTACATATAAAAACAAAAAAGAAAGTCAAGGCATCTGTTCAGCGCTCAGATATCAGTGCGGTTGAGGCTGCTGGTGTAATTGGCGAGAGCATGATGGCAATTGTTATTGCAGACGCATTTCTTGAGAGATTTGGTTCTGATGATCTAAAAATGATTAAAAAAGTTTACAAGCTGAAGTAATTTGGTTTATAAAGAACAATGGGCATTTCTATAAAACATGAAAAAGTGAAGCTGATTATCGGCCTTATCGCAGGAGAAGGTTTATTTGATAAAGTAAAAAAGAAGTTATCATCTAAATTCGGCAAGATCGATTTTGAAAGTAAAATTTTGGATTTTACCTATACCGATTACTATAATAGGGAAATGGGAGCGGATTTAAAACGCCAGTTTCTGTCTTTTAAGCGCTTAATTCCTCCCGAGATGATCGCGGATATAAAAAATCACACAAACGCTTTAGAAAGTAATTTTTTTTCAAGCAATAATAAGCGGACAGTTAATATCGATCCTGGATATCTGAGCCTTTCGAAACTGGTCCTGGCGACAACAAAAGACCATCAACACCGGATATATTTAGATAAAGGTATATACGCGGAGGTAACGCTGCGTTACAGGAAAAAAACCTTTTGCGCCTGGGAGTGGACATATCCTGACTACTGCTCAAAAGAATATATTGCCATATTTAATCATCTGCGTAAGGAATTATACAAAGCAAAGGAAAGTTAATAATGCGCGAGGTGTCCGGTTTTTATTCTAAGATGAAAAATCTGCTTTTTATTTTGAATATAGCCTTCACGCTTGTTTTCCTTTTTGTCATGTCTTATAGCTTTTCCCGCCTGTTACGCGAGGCGATAACTTATTTTACCGGCAATACTATTATTGTAATAACGATTTATTTTCTGCTGTTTTACTTATTATATTTTTTATTTATTTTTGTCCTGAAATATATTGAGGGGTTTGTTCTTGAAAACCGTATAAAGCAAAGAAAACAGAAATTCCAAAGCTGGCTGAGAAGACTAATAAACAAGGAAATAATAACCTTCTCGTTCTTACTTGTCGGGGTGCAGGTGATCTACTTTTTTTTGGAAACGAGCGTAAATGCCTGGTGGGTGCCGATGGCGGTATTATCTATTATTGCTCTGAACGCGTGGGAACTTCTGCCTAACTGGGTGATTCCCTATTATTCGCGGCATAAAGACCTTGATAATAGACAGCTTCAGGAGCGTCTTCTGGGACTCACCCAAAGGGCGGGGATAAGGTTTTCGCGAATTTTAGTATATGAAGACAGCAGGGCCAAGGCGGTTATTTTTGGATTTAAAAACTCAATGCGGCTTATTTTGAGCAATGCGGTGCTTGATTATGCCTTTGAGGAAATCGAGGTTCTGGTTGCTATGGAAATAGCTAAGCTGCATAAAGGTTATATCTGGAAAAAAGCGCTAATTGAGGCAATGGGCATGTTTGTTACGTTTTTTCTTGTAAGTTTTGCCTTTTTTCCTGCTTGCGAAAAATTCGGCATGGAGTTTATTTTTGATGTCGAAACATTACCGGTATTACTGGGGGTATTTTTTGTTGTTTTTACGGTTGTCTGGTTTAGCTTGAATTATTTTAAACGGGATATGGACAAAGAAAATGATGTATATACCCTGCGCCTTTCAAAAGCACCCGAGGCATTTGTTTCTTTAATAATCCGTGAAACACAAGCGAATATTCAGAAAGATCGGGCGATTTACTTTTTTGAAAAAATGCTATGCGCTGAAACTCAGGTTTCCCAGAGGCTGATGCTTGCTCAGGACTATGCCCAGAACATGCTTTTTGAAGATACGCACCGGAAATAGTAATTCAAAAGTAGTGTCAAATAAAGCATAAAAGGATATGAAAGAATTAACTAAATATTTTTGACAATACGAATTTAAAGAGATAGAAGAAAGATGATTTTAGCAAGCGCCTGTTTGGCGGGAGAAAAATGCCGTTATAACGGGGAACATCGGATGCATCCGGTGATCGCCGAGCTTGGCAAAAGAGGAAAGATAGCCGCGGTGTGCCCGGAAGTAATGGGCGGGCTTAGCATCCCAAGGCTTGCCTGCGAAATAGAAGGCGCGGACGCGCAGTCGGTGCTTGATTCAAAGGCCAGGGTGCTCAATATGGCAGGAGGCGATATTACAGAAGCAGTGCTCAGAGGCTGTTACAAGGCGCTGGATGCGGCGAAAAAAAACAATATCAAACTGGCTGTTTTAAAAGATAAAAGCGTTTGCTGCGCGGTAGATACATTATATGATGGGAGTTTTCAGTCCAGGCTGGTAAAGGGCAAGGGAATACTGGCCTTGCTCCTTGAGCACAATGGGATCAGAGTTGTAAACAGTGAGGAGCTTTTAGCTTGGCCAATTTAATAACTATACCATGAAAATTGATCTGGAAAAATTTTTAATCAAAAAAGCAAATCTCACGGATGCTGATTTAAACGACGCGGAAGTCCGCTCCCGCTATGGATATCTGGAAGGCTGGATCAGCCTTAGCGTGAATTTATTGCTTTTTGCCGCAAAAATGGCAATGGGGGTTATAACCGCGAGTATAAGCATTATTGCTGATGCTGTGCATACTGTTTCTGATGTGGCAACCTCGGCGATAGTGATCTGGGGATTTAAGGTAGCTAAAAAACCCGCGGATAAGGAGCATCCTTTCGGGCACGGACGCATGGAAAATATAGCGACATTAATAATTGCTGTTCTTTTGTGCGCGATCGGAGCAGAGCTTTTACGCGCGGCATTTACGCGTATATCCGAGCCCAGGGAAGTCAAGGGTAATATTTTTGTCATAATCGCGCTAATTGTAAGCATAATCATCAAAGAGTGGATGGCGCGTTTTTCTTTTTCCCTGGCAAAAAAAATAAAATCTTCTACTCTTTTTGCTGATGCCTGGCATCATCGCAGTGATGCCATATCAACGCTTTTGGTCATCGCGGCGATTATCGGCTCTATGTACAGGATCTTTAAGCTGGATGCTCTTTTTGGCGCTGTTGTTGCACTGTATATTATTTATACCGGGGTGAAATTAATTAAAGAGGCAACAGTTAATTTGCTCGGGAAAGCGGCGGACAAAAAATTGCAGGATAAAATCAGGAATATTGCCCGGTCGGTTGAGGGTGTTGAAGGGGTGCATGATGTTATTGTGCATGACTACGGCGATTTTAAGGCAATCTCCCTGCATGTAGAGGTCGAACCTGCACTTGATTCGGTAAACGCGCACAAAATAGCGACATCGGTTGAGGCGCAGATCGCAAGGCAGATCAAGTCCAGCCCGATAGTACATATCGACTTAAAAAAAGGAGAGAGGAAAAAATATTCGAAAAATTTTAAACATCTTGAAAAGATGCTGAAACGTTTTCCGCGAATTATTAATTTTCATACAGTGGAGATACTCAGTAATGAAAGCGGGGATTTTCTGACTCTGCATATCGTACTTTCAAAAATAATGAGCATTGAAGATTCGCACGCGCTCGTTCATAGCGTACAGGAATTATTAAGCAGGTATTTTAAGGGCTATAAAATTAATATGCATGTTGAGCCTTGTGATTCGCGATGTGAAATATGTTCGCAGGCCTGTAAACAGTATTAAACGAGCAAGCTTTTGATAAGATACCCTAATTCCTGAATAGAATTATACGAATGAAGATTGAGATAGGGGTAGTAAGTATTTAGAAAGAATTGAATAATCACTTAAAAGGTGAAGAAGTTATTTAAGAAGTAGCGCGGAGCAAACAACCAGGTGAAATTGTATTTACTCATTCTCGACAACCATCCATGGCTGTCTGCGAGGTAAATATTGATTTTGCTCGTCCATGGCAAAATCAATATTAAAATCCGCAAATATAATTCCCCCTGTTTGTTTTATGAGCAAAGAAAAAGTGTTTTCTATCCAGGAGTTGGGGTAAGATAGTGTTAAAAATAAATAATCAAATGGAGAAAAATAAAAAATTTAAATCAGGTTACGTCGCGCTTTTGGGAAAACCAAATGTAGGCAAATCAACGCTGCTGAATTATTTTCTGCAGGAAAAACTGTCTATAGTAACCGAGAAACCGCAGACAACCCGCGATGTGATACGTGGTATCTTTACCCAAGGCGATTATCAAATAATTTTTGTAGACACTCCCGGGATGCACAAACCGCGAACGCAGTTGGGCCAGCATATGATGCGCAGTGCCGTCAGTGCTGGAGTTGACGCTGATGTTGTTATTGTTATTATTGATGCCCTAAGCGGTATAACCGCGGCCGATGGGCATATATTCAGGATGATTGAAAGTAGAAAAGTTTTAAAAGGCTGCCGCTGGTCCGCTGTTTTAATAAACAAAACAGACGCGATTAAAAAGGAAGATATGCTGCCCCTCATGAAACAGTGCGCGGGTTTTCCCGGATTTGATGAATATATCCCGGTATCAGCACAGACAGGTGAAAACTGCGGCCAGGTTTTAGATAAAATCATAAAGGCGCTGCCCTATGGGCCCTCTTATTACCCTAAAGAACAGCTTACCGATAAAAATGAGCGCTTTATTGTCGCCGAACTTATACGTGAGTCTCTTTTAAAATTATGCCGTGAAGAGGTTCCGCATTCAGTGGCCGTTGAGGTGGAAAACTTTAAGGATAACCCGGGCAGAAAAACATTAATACAGGCAACGGTTTTTTTAGAACGGCAGGCCCAGAAAAAAATTGTAATCGGCAGGAGCGGAATAATGCTTAAAACAATCGGCACTGACGCACGCGGAGAAATCGAAAAATTTTTAGGCAGGCCGGTATATCTGGAATTAAGAGTTAAGACTCATGTTAACTGGCGTAAGGACGTGGTTTTTTTGCGGCGCTTGGGTTATGATAAAAGTCTTTGAGCAATATTTTCCTGACAGTAATATTGCACCCTCTATGATATTTTTATAGGCATAAGCAGGTTTTATAATCAGGCCATAATCGACCTTTGGCTGTTGATGACGGTAAGCCTCCCATACTCTGGCTGAAGGGAGCAGGCTGTAACGGCCAAATATGCTGAAAAATTAGGAGAGCAAGGCTGTCTGGCCGCGGTAGGATGCCAAGGCACTATGGCATTTGCGGATTATCTATAGGGTCATTGGAACAGCGGTGTGTTAACTGGGGCATTGGCTCAAGTACAGTACAGGATGTATTTCCTGATACCTGGCTTCCCCGATGGTTCTTTTTGGAACAATATATAAATTTGACCCGAGGCATATCGATATTAAAAGGGACGTGAATATTTCTTTGCATGACAACGCGCAGGATAGGTAACCGGTGAGTTAGGGGGGAAATTTTTACTAATTTAAGACTGTTAACGTAATGCGAAACGCAGTTGGAAAAATCTATTTTGGCTCATTCTCGGCGGACATCCTGTCCGTCTGCGAGGGAATTTACTACTGTTTGACATCCTTGTCACAG
>JAKLQT010000246.1 GCA_022013205.1 Candidatus Omnitrophota bacterium
CACAGATTACGATCCGCAGATTACGCAGATTACGCAGATTAAAAAAAGATGAAAGAACTTATAATATCCACAGATTACGCGGATTAAAGTATCGTTGGCAGTATCTGTGTAATCATAACCTGAATACATCAGGGGCAAAGTTTATAATAACTCTATTGGGTATGTGATGGCGATGTTGTGGCCAAAAAAGTAAGAAAATAAATTTTAAAAAAATAAATGAAATTCAATTAATAATGGTATAATACTTTTATGGATAAATATAAATTTACTCATTATTTCGAAAATGAAGTTTTACGGAAACGCCCTTATCTCACAAAAGAAATCTGTGTTAAAATTATTAAAAATTATATAAAAAGCGAAAAACAAGAGAATAATCGTTTTCGTTTTTGGGGAAAATGTAACGATTTAGAAGGTAAAATATTGCGTGTCGTAACATTGGGAGATAAAACTACAATTCACAACGCATTTTTAGATAGGAGGTTTAAACCATGACTTTAAATTATTATTCTGATACCGATTCATTGTATATTGATCTTTCTTCAAAAGACAGCTCTGAAACACGTGAAATATCACCCGGCATTAATCTTGATTATGATGAAAAAGGTGAATTAGTGGGTATCGACATCGATAATGCCAGCAAGAAACTTGACCTTAAGGATTTAACTCTTAATCACATACCTACCAGAGTACATATTCTTGCGTAACGTAGAAAACGTTGAATGCGAGCGAGGAACGAGCCTCGCTTGCAACGCTGGTTGAACAAGCCTGCTTAGCCCCTGGATATTTCACTAAAGATAATGTTTTTGTTTCATACATCAAAAGGTATCTGGTTATGGATAAACATATTTCTGTTGCCGATCTGCTTGAATTGAGCGTTTCCGAAAGAATCCAATTCGCGGAGGATATTTGGGATAGTATCGCGGCAGTGTCTGAGGCTGTCCATATTATCGAATGTCTCTCAGGCTTCGCTTGTCAACAAAAGAATGCGGGAAAGAGATGAACGATGGGTACACATATTACGATCCACAGATTACGCAGATTTTCGCAGATTAAAAAAGACTAAAAACTAAAGAACTTAATTTCGCGGATTGAAAAAAGATGAAAGAACTTATAGCAGCCGCAGATTACGATCCGCAGATTACGCAGATTACGCGGATTTTCGCAGATTCAAAAAAGACTAAAAACTAAAGAACCTTGTTTTAAGGCTATTATGTGGAAATGGTTGGAAATAATTTTCAGGAAAAAAGAAAAAAATTTCCTGAATTGGAATCAGTGAGATTTTTATCCACAAATACACCCCTCTAACGCCATTACCATAACGCCTTCATTCCCATAGCATTACGATCAATTTAAATTAAAAATAAATTTAAAAAATATTTGGCACGCCTCTTGCTTCATCTATGGTGCAATGTAACTATTTGTTAATGATTTAAAAAATGAGAAGGAGGTGTTTAGTATGAATCGTAAAGGTTTTACTTTAGTTGAAATTATGATTGTTGTAGCGATTATCGCGTTGCTTGCGGCTATTGCTATCCCGAACCTTTTGCGTGCCAGACTTAACGCGAATGAGGCTGCGGCACAGTCTACCTTAAAGACTGTAGCTACAGCTGCTGAAAGTTTTAGAGCAGCACAAACTATCCCTTTATATCCGGTAAATGCGGCTGCTATGACTGGTGTAACTCCGGCATATTGTGATGCGGGTATTTTTGCTGCTGGCGGCAGACAGGGGTATATATTCACTTATGTACAATTGGGAGCAGTTCTTGGACAGCAGTATGTTGCTTCCGCGGAACCTGTAACCGATAATGTTACCGGTGCCAGGGTATTTTCAATAAACGAAACCGGTGTTTTAAGGGCAGATGTAGTGGGAACGGCTGCTCCGGCTACGACAGCTGCGTATGAACTTTTTGACGTGGTTCAGTAATCAACAGCAGTATAATTTCTTAGAATTAAAAAGGAAGCGGTTAGAAATGGCCGCTTCCTTTTTTTAGGCGCGAACAGCACATAATCATATTAAATGAGGTTCTTTCATCTTTTTTCTAATCCGCGAAATCAGGTTCTTTAGTTTTTAGTCTTTTTTTAATCTGCGAAAATCCGCGTAATCTGTGGATCGTAATCTGTGGATGGATTCGCTGTAATCAGGTTCATGGTATTATTAAAATACGGACGGCCGCAAGGGCCGCCCGTTAACAAATACGTGTTTAAAACCGGAACAATCATCCAATCAAAATAATGTATCCGATAACGGACAGACACAGAGGCCTGTCCCTACAGGTAATTTCCAGTAATTTCCAGTAATTTATTATTTTACCGTTGCGAACCAAATAGTTTAAAGTGTATACTATAAAGAGAAAGCAAGAGCTTCTAAGGAGGTAATTTTAATGGATAAACATATTTCTGTTGCCGATCTGCTTGAATTGAGCGTTTCCGAAAGAATACAATTCGCGGAGGATATCTGGGATAGTATCGCGACAGTGTCTGAGGCTGTCCATATTACAGAAAAACAAAAGGAAGAACTTAACCGCAGATTAGAAGCATATCATCGTAATCCAAATTCAGGTTCTCCATGGAATTTTTTACATAGCTGAAGTTGATAAAATAATTGTACTTGCTGTATTGCACGTTAAACGTAATCCCAAACATTGGAAAAAAAGACAATAAATCCCGTTAGAGAACTCTGTCCTCTAACGGTCTGCGCTGACAGTGGTATTAAACCACTGTCAGCTTTATAAGGTAATTGCCGCTTAAATAAGGTTCTTTCATCTTTTTCCAATCCGCGAAATTAGGTTCTTTAGCTTTTAATCTTTTTTTAATCTGCGAAAATCTGCGTAATCTGTGGATCGTAATCTGTGGATGGATTCGCTGTAATCAGGTTCTTTTACCACCGCGAAATCAAAATAATGCATCAAATAATGATTGAAAACAGGATAACTTATATGTTATAATTTTAATTGGAGGAATAATAAAATACATAAAAGAATTATTTAGGAGATGAGTAAAATTCCAGGCGTAAATTATCCTCAGCTTATCAATGCCCTGCGGCGAGATGGATGGCTAGTAATTCGTCAAAGCATAATTTTGTTGACATGATAATATGGAAAATGTTAATATAAAATAACAGTTTAAGTTTCTAAAATTATTAGCCTTAAGGAAAAGGAGTTTAGAAAATGACATGGAAGTGTTTTTCTAATCACGCTAGCGAATATTCAAATTTGTGCTACACAGGCGGTTGTCTTCAAAAATCTACCTATCATCAACATTCTGATATTTATTTAACTACCTTTAGAAATAAGATTCATTATGCTAAGCGAAAAAGAAAGAACGCTGATATCATTGTTTTTTGGGGAGGATGCGGCAGAGGTAAAATGGCATAAAATATGAATAAGTTACTCATAATACTGCCTATTATTGGAATTGTTTTTTTAATAATTTTTTGGGTTATAGACCCATTGACAGGCCCTGGTTTATCTGTGATTACGATTCCTTTTATGGCGCTTACACTGGTCGCGATCATGGAAAGGAAAAAAGGGGAAAAGGAATTAGCTGAGAAATTAAAAATTTTTCAAGCGGAAAAAGATGAGATCATAAAGGATGTCCAGCGAAAAGAAAAAATACATGAAGAGCAGTACCAGGCATTGCGGAGCTTCAGCCGGGATCTTGCCGCGTCACTGAACAAAGAACAGCTGATGAGGGTTATAGTAAGCACTTTTTCTAAGCTTACGCATTCGCCTTCCGGAGACAGTCAGTGTTTTTTGTTAAGCCATGATGACTTAGCTCATGTGTTTAAATACGAAGCCGGGGATAATTTTGATTCTACTACATTAAAAGCATCAAGTTTTAGCGCTGAAGACGATCTTTTAAAGACAATAATAAAAAGTAAAAAGATACGTACTTTTTTAAGTGATATTTTCGGCGGTGATTCGAATATTGGGTATTTTTTAAAAGAAGAACGAATCACCTGTTTTTCTCAGCTTGGATCCCTGGCATTGATTCCTTTAATATTGGAAAATGAGGTGTGGGGGATAGTGGTTATTTTTTGCCATGAAAGCGCGGCAGCCCGGATTAATAACGAGCAGTCGTTTTATCTGCTGCTTGTTGCCCAGGCCTCAATTGCTTTGGGAAGCGCTATACACCGCGGCTTGGCCTCGATTGACAGATTGACACAGCTTTATAACAGGACATTTCTGCAAAAGCGTATGAATGAAGAAACCGAGTTTTGCAACCGCCAGCTGCTGCCCCTGAGTGTACTTATGATTGATATTGACCATTTCAAAGAAATCAATGATACTTACGGCCACCAGGAGGGTGATATGGTCTTAAAAAAAATCGCCCGGATAATCAGCAATTGCGTGCGCTTAACCGATCTTTGCGCCAGATACGGCGGAGAGGAGTTTGTGGTTGTTTTACCGGGTATCGCGGAAAATTCGGATGATAAGTTCTCAATCGCGGAGCGGCTGAGAGTAACGGTTGAAAATACTGACTTTATTATTCTGGGTGAAAAGCGCCTGAAGGTTACGATCAGCGCCGGGGTTACTATACGCAAATACCCTGAAGATAAAGAAACAGGTATGGAAGAGCTTATAATCCGCGCGGACAGATTGCTGTACAAAGCTAAAAATGACGGAAGGAATTGCGTGCGGTATGACGCGTAGTAAATAGGTGAAAAATGTTTCAAAAACACAAAACCGCTATAGGGATTGAAATTGGTGATGGGCTGGTAAAGGCAATGCATATTGTTTCAACGCCTAAGGAAAATAAGCTTATTGGTTTTGAAATGGTGGATGTCAACTTTCGTGAAGGCCGCCAGGGTATTGTCAATGCCATGAAAAAAGTGCTTGATAAGCTGAGCTTAAATAAAAAGGATAAAGTTAATATCTCCGTATCCGGAGAATCAGTCATGGTACGCGATATACACTGGCCGCAGATGACTGATGAGGAGATCAGGAAGGCACTGAAGTTTGAAGTTGAGCGCCAGGTTCATTATAAGGCAGAAGAAATTGTTTTTGATTATTATTCCGTAATAGACAATACTATAGTTGATACAAAGACAAGGGTTATTCTTGTCGCGGCTAAAAAAGACCTTATTAAAAACTATTCCAGCCTGATCGAGTCCGCGGGTTATAAATGCGGGTTTGTGGAAGTCGATACATTCAGCTTACTGAATTGTTTCTATGTTAACGGCCCGGTAGTTCCGCCTGAAAAAACAATACTGATCATCAATGTCGGGCTTGAAGTTACGAATATTGATATTATAAAGGGAAAGATTGTCGGGCTGACTAAAGACGCATTTGTGGCATGGAGCAATCTTGTCGATACTTTGCCTGAGGACGTAGAACCTGATTTTGATAATCTCACTGCTCTAAAGGGATTAATGGGCACTGACGATGTTTATGAGCTTGGGTTGTTTATTATGAACGCGCTTTCCAATCAGGTTCGCAGGACAATAGAGTTTTACGAAAGCCAGGGGCGCGATATGGTTGAAGAAATATATCTAAGCGGAAAACTGGCGATGTATAAAAATCTGGATAAGTATCTGCAGAATATTCTGGGTTTAAAAGTAACTATTTGGAACCCGATAGCAAATGTAAGCTGTAATTCAAAACTTTTTGAAGAAAAAAATCTAAAGGAAAAGGCCCCGATGCTTGCTTTATGCAGCGGTTTGGCCTGCAGAAGGGCTTTTGATATTGATCTTACTGCGGACAGAGAGGCAGAGCAAAGAAGCAGATTTATTAGCCTTATTGCTGAGCATAAGGCATTGGCCTATACCGCGGTGGCCGTATTATTCTTTCTTGCCGGCTTATGGGTAATTCTTCTGAGCCAGATCAAGGTAAAGGAAAACCGCAAAAAGGTAGTGTTGAGTGAGAATCAAAAATTAAACGAGATTCTCAAAGACATAGAAAATCTGAAACAGGGAAGAATAATTTTAAGTGAGCAGATGAGTGTTGCAAAAACCTTGCTTTCGCATAGATTGCTCTGGAGCAGGAAGCTTTATGAAATAAGTAAAAGCGTATCTAAGGAAATGTGGCTGAAGGAAATCTATATTAATGAATTAAGTTCCTCAAGCGCGGCTCGTGAAGTTACCGAGAAGCTGGGGCTGTTCACGAATCTTAGCGGATCGGCGCAAGCTGATGCTGCAGCCGCTGGGCCTGAGCTGGCTTTGAATATCAAAGGTGTTGTTTATTCTGAATCAGGCAAAAACCTGCTTGGTGAGATTAATCAGTTTATCAGTAATTTGAACAACGCTCAGGGATTTAAAGAAGACTTTGATAAAATTGAGCTAAAGCGCTCTTATCGTGATACAGTCGGCAATACGGAGATAATGAATTTCAGTATAGAATGTACTTTAAAAAGGTAATTTCATGAAGAATAAGATAAGCCAAAAAGATCAAATATTTATTTTCGGGATAATCCTGATCGCGATAATAGTGTTTTTTTGTTATATGTTCATATTTAAGCCGATGCTGAAAAAGATTATGGATTACACTAAAGAAGAAGAAACTATAAACGCGCAATTGAGAAACGCGGGTAGTTTTGCCGCGGATAAGGAAAGGCTGGCGGCTGAGGTTAAGAATATATCAAAGAGAATAGTTTTTTATGAGGAAAGACTGCCGAAGGAGACGGATATCCCGCAGGTCCTGGATGAGTTGGTAAAGATAGGCGAAAGATCTCAAGTGACCTTTATCTCTATTGAGCCGCGGAAAGTTGAAAGGATATATGTCGGAGCGGCCGGCAAAAAAAACTATTTAAAGATTCCGGTAGAGTTAAAATTAAAGGCGGGTTATCACGAATTTGCTTTGTTTGTTAACGGAGTGGAAAATTTCCCTCAGTTCATGCGGGTGGATGACGTAAAAATGAGCGGAGATATCAGTACGGGTAAAAAGCATGACATCAGTTTAACCGTAAGTGCTTTTGCTTTAGAGGGTAATTAAATATGCGGCGATTTGCTGGAAAAATTACATTTAATACATTGCTGATTTTAATCCTGAGCCTGCTTTGCGTTATGTTCCTGGTACTTGATTCGCAAGCGGGGGAATTTAAGGAAGAGCATGAAAAATTTATATACACGGCTGATGGCCGCCCTGATCCATTATTGCCTTTGCTTAGCTCTAAAGGGCTGGTAGCGGAAACAGGCCTAAGCATAAGAGAAGAGATGATGAATTTTGTCAGCAAAATAAATGTAAACGCGATCTTGTGGGATGAAACGATGCCTATCGTGATGATAAATAAAAAAATGCGAAAAGAAGGCGACGTTGTTGAGAACTTGATTATCCAAAAAATTAACGTTAACGGTGTAATCTTTGGATATAATGATCTGGCTTATGAAATATTAATGATAAAAAAGAAGAAAATGAACGATCAAGGAGGGGTTCAATGAAAGCGATAAACAGGTTTTCAAGGAAGAGAATTTTCTTCAGGTTATTTATTTGTTCGATGTTGTTTGCCGGCATTATAATACCGGCCTCTCAGGTAAGCTTTGCGGATGAAAACGAGATAGAAAACAGCGTAGATGAGGAAGCTGCTGAAGGCGTAGCAAATAAAAATTACGGGCAAAAATTGCTTTCAATGACCTTGAAAGATACCGACTTAAGGGAAGTGCTCAATATGCTTGCTTTTAAAGGCGGGGTGAATATTATCGCGGGGGAAGATGTTGACTCCAAAGTAAATGTTCAGCTTAATAATGTTCCCTGGGAGCAGGCTCTTGACGTAATATTAAAAACTTATAATTATACTTATAAGCGTGAAGATAATTTAATCCGTGTAATGAGTTTAGCCAGGTCGCTGGTTGAAGAGAGCAAGCTGCCGCTTGAAACAAGGATTGTGCCGCTTAATTTTGCCAAAGTTACCGACCTTAAAGAATCTTTAGGCAAGATATTGAGTAAACGCGGAACTATCGAGGTTGACGCGCGCACAAATTCCCTGATCATTACAGATGTTCCTGAAACGGTACAAAAAGTCGAGCTCGCGGCAACGGAGCTTGATACCAGAACTCCTCAGGTTTTGATAGAAGCGATGATGGTTGATGTCAAGATTACCGATAATGATGAATGGGGAAGTATAATAACCCAGCTTACAAACCTTAAATCCTATAATAATTCAAATACGCTGACAACCAGTCTGCCTGTTACTCAGACAAATAATATTTCTTTCAGCTCTGCCACTGATAATTTTGATATTGCCGGTATTATTGACCTATGGGTTTATCAAAATAAGGCGACTATCCTGGCAAGCCCTAAAGTTTTGACGCTTGATAACCAGGAAGCAAAGATCGAGATCATAGAAAAGATTCCTTATGTCGAAACGGTTGATACCGGGGGAGGGGCGACCTCTAATATTAAATTTGAAGAGGCAGGAGTGAAACTGTCTGTAACTCCGCATATAACAAGCGGCAGATTTATTTCTATGAATGTAAAGCCTGAGCAGAGCTTTAGTACCGGCAGTTTCGGCGGGCGCCCGGTAATAGATGAAAGAAAAGCTGAAACAAACCTGTTGGTCAGAGACGGACAGACTATTATTATCGGCGGATTACGCCAGTCTACGGATACGTATTCCTATGAAAAACTTCCCGTATTGGGTGATATCCCTTTTCTGGGAATGCTTTTTAAGAAAAAACAAAAGATAAAAGTTGAAACAGAACTTGTTTTGTTTGTCACTCCGCATATAATTTTGCAGTCAATGCTCACAAACAGGGAGATTGAACTTTACGAAAAACTCGGCAATAGGGAAATGATCGTTATAGATGAGAGAACCGAGATGCAGAGGCTCACTGACTTTGCGGAAACGGTAAAGCAGAAATTAAAGGCGAAAAAGATTGCCGAAAAAGAAGTGTCGTTACGAAAAAAAATAGGCCAGACACAGATTAAGGAAAAAACTAGTATGGAGGAGAAGCAAAATTACAACACACTCATGGAGCCAAGGGAAATGGAGCGCCCTGAGGCCGAGGCAGAAAAGTTAGAGAGTCTTTAAAATTGATAAAAGGCTGATTGTACTCAAGCGAAATTAAATAATGGAAGGACTTGACAATATGTGATTTAAGGGTATAATATATTTAACTGCTGCGGGAAACAAATATGTAAAGTGGGAATTGATTCCCGCTTTTTTTGTGGAGAAAAACAGGTGGCAGAAGGATTAATCTGACTACGAAGCAATTAATCGGTAAAGACTATGAATTTTGCGCTAAAATGGCCTCTGCTGCGGATGTTCAGGTTCTTTTACCACATTAAAAAAGAAAGAACCAAACCTTTATTGGATAGTGATCAGGAATTAACAATAGATTTAAATAATATCAAAAAAGCTAAATTAGAAATTGGGTGGAAAAGATGAGTAACGAATTACTATTGGTATTAGATTATATTGAACGAGAGAAAGGTATTGTTAAAAGTGTTATTATTTCAGCGATAGAATTGGCTTTACTTTCTGCTGCTCGTAAACGTTTTGGAGAAGATAAGGAGCTTAATGTTGCTATTGACGAAAAAACCGGGCAAATTAATGTAACGCGTGATAATGTGAAGATTAAATCAAATGATTTCGGGCGTATTGCGGCTCAAACTGCCAGGCAGATTATCACCCAGAAGATCAGGGAGGCTGAAAGAGAAGTAGTTTTTAATGATTTTCAAGCGAAGATTGGAGATATTACAAATGGTATCGTGCACCGCTTTGAAAAAGGTAATATTATTGTAGATCTTGGTAAGACAGAGGGGGTTTTGTCTTATAAGGAGATATTACCTAATGAAGAATTTAAGCAGGGCCAGAGAGTGCGGGCGTTGATACTGGCTGTAAAAAAGACAAACAAAGGGCCCCAGATTATTCTTTCCAGGACAAATGCCGGATTTGTAAAACGTTTATTTGAACTTGAGGTTCCGGAAATTTACGAGGGGATAGTCGAAATAAAATCAATTTCCCGCATGGCAGGCGAACGCACAAAGGTCGCGGTTACTTCCAAGGATGAAAAAATTGACTGCGTAGGAGCTTGTGTCGGAGTAAGAGGCTCAAGGATTAAAAATATTGTAATGGAACTGCATGGTGAAAAAGTTGACATAGTCCGCTGGCATGAGGAAATTAAAGAATACGTAAAAGCAGCGATTAGCCCCGCGAAAGTAACAAAAATTGAACTGAAATTAGAAGAGAAAAAAATGGATGTTGAGGTTGATGACGACCAGCTTTCCCTGGCAATAGGTAAAAAGGGGCAGAATGTACGCCTGGCCTCAAAGCTTATCGGCTGGTCCATAAACATAATGAGTACTTCACAGGCCAGGGAAGGAAGCGAAAAGGAAAAAACCACGGAGAAACAGCCGGTTCTTGGCAGTATCCAGGGAATAGGGAAAAAGACGCTGGAGGCGCTTATTGGGGCAGGTTTTGATGATATGAGGGTATTGTCCAAAGCGCTGGTGAGTGACCTGACTGCTGTTAAGGGTGTTGGGAAAAAACGTGCCGAGCAGATACTCCAAGAGATAAAAAAACTTGAAAAATAAGGGGTACTATGAGTATTAGAGTTTATGAGTTGGCAAAAGAACTGGGCTACTCCAGTAAAGAGTTGGTCAAAAAGCTCAATGAACTGCATGTCAGTGTCAAAGGGCATATGAGTGCTATTGACGAAGATACCGCGGAAATCGTACGCCATGAACTCCTGGGCAAAAAAGAACAGGAAAAGAAAACACAAAAATCAAAAAAAAAGGTGGAAGAAAAAGTAAATCCGGAACTAAGGCCATTAAGGATTAAAGTTCCTCTAAGCGTGAAGGAATTTGCTCTTAAAATAAATAAGAGCGCTGCGGAGATCATTAAAAAATTAATGGCAATGAAAATAATGGCCACTGTTAACCAAACTCTTGATGAAGAAATTACCAGACAAATAGCTTCAGGATTCGGGTTTAGCCTGGAGAAAATACTAACTGAAGAAGAAACCCTGCTGATCAAACACAAGCAGTTTGATGACGGCCAGGGGCTTAAGTTCAGGGCTCCGGTAGTAACCCTGATGGGGCATGTTGATCATGGAAAGACATCATTGCTTGATGTGCTGCGGAAATCCAATTTAACCGCTAGAGAAGCCGGCGGAATAACGCAGCATATCGGTGCTTATGAGGTCATACTTCCTAAGGGAAAGATAACGTTTTTGGATACTCCGGGTCATGAGGCGTTTACGGCTATGCGTTCAAGAGGAGCGACAATTACGGATATAGTTATTATTGTGGTTGCTGCTGATGACGGGTTAATGCCCCAGACTCATGAGGCGATTAATCACGCGAAGGCAGCCGGGGTACCCATTCTTGTGGCGATAAATAAAGTAGATCTGCCGGGAGCTGAAGTTGATAAAGTAAAAAGACAGCTTGCTGATATCGGCCTGATGAGTGAGGACTGGGGCGGCAGCACTATTGCAGTTGAGGTTTCGGCAAAAAAGGAAACCGGGATCAAAAAGCTGCTTGAGATGATATTGCTTGAAGCGGAAATGCTTGAGCTTAAAGCGGACCCGGACAGGGTAGCCGAGGGTGTTATTATTGAAAGCAAGCTTTCAAAAGGCAGCGGCCCCACGGCGACAATGCTTGTGCAGAACGGGACATTACATCTGGGAGATGTTTTTGTCTGCGGATTGACTCATGGCAAGATAAAGTCAATGAGAAATGACCTGGGCGAGAGGTTAGAAAAAGCCGGGCCTTCAGTTCCGGTAGAAATATCCGGAATATCTCAGATACCTATGGCTGGAGATAAATTTTATGTTGTTGAGGATGAAAAAAAAGCCAGGGAGCTTTCTGTTAGCAAAAATGAAAATCTGCGTCAGGAAAAGCTTATGCCCGCGCAGCGGGCTAGTTTGGAAGATCTTTTCACCCAGGCGCAGGAGGGCAAGGCTAAAGAGCTTAAGATTATCATAAAATCCGATGTTCAAGGGTCGCTTGAGGCCTTAGGCAGTTCCTTGCAGGAATTAGGGACAAAAGATATCAGTGTAAGCATTATCCATTCTCAGGTGGGAGCAATCAGCGAGTCGGATGTAATGCTGGCTATCGCGAGTGATGCTGTTATTATCGGTTTTCATGTGGGGATTGATGTTAAAGCTAAGGAAACCGCGGAGAAAAAAGGCGTAGATATCAGGCTCTACCGTATAATTTACGAGGCGATAAATGATGTACGTTTAAGTATGGAGGGATTGCTTGAGCCGACAATCAAAGAAAGTTTCCTCGGAAGGGCGAAAATTCTGCAGGTCTTTAAGATTTCAAAGCTGGGTAAAATATGCGGATGCATGATTGTTAAGGGGAAATTTGTGCGCAACGCGGAGCTTGTTCGCCTTTACCGTAATGATGAATGCCTGTACGAAGGTAAACTGGAATCATTGAAGAGATATAAAGATGATGTGAAAGAAGTTGGCGAAGGGCTTGAATGCGGTATCGGGCTTGATAGGTTTGATTCGATGCAAAGCGATGATATTATCGAATGTTATCGAGTAGAAAAAATCGCGCGAAAATTATAAAAAATGAAAAAGAAAATTTTAAGCGGTATGCGCCCCACTGGCAGGCTTCATCTGGGACATTTGGTCGGTGCCTTAAAAAACTGGAGTTTGCTGCAAAGTGATTACGAATGCTTTTTTATGGTGGCTGACTGGCATGCCCTGATGAGTGAATATAAAGACCCCTCCAGGTTAAAAGAATTTTCATTGGATAATGTAATAGACTGGATCAGCTGCGGTATTGATCCTGATAAAGCAACCATATTTATTCAATCTCAAATACCCGAACATCTTGAGCTTTATATGGCTCTGTCCTGCATAACACCTATTGGCTGGCTGGAACGATGTCCTACTTATAAGGAACAACTCAGGGAGATTAAGACAAGGCAGTTGAATAACTATGCTTTTCTGGGGTATCCTGTGCTGCAGGCAGCAGATATCCTGCTTTATAAGTCAGAGGTGGTCCCTGTAGGAGAAGACCAGCTTCCTCATCTTGAACTAACGCGTGAAATAGCCAAAAGATTTAATTATCTGTACAAAAAAAATATATTTTTAGAGCCGCTGGCAAAGCTGGCCAAAACCTCCCGCTTGATGGGACTTGATGGAAGAAAGATGTCAAAAAGCTATAACAATTATATAGGTTTGAGCGATACGGCCCAGGAAATAAGTAAAAAAGTGATGAGTATGTTTACCGATCCCAAGCGGATTAAAAGGACGGACCCTGGCAGGCCGCAGGTATGTAATGTTTACAGCTATTACAAGATATTCTCAGATCAAGGATTATGCGCGGTTGTCGAAAATGAATGCAAAAGGGCAAAAAGAGGATGCACTGATTGTAAAAAGGAATTCACCTGCCTGCTTAATGATTATCTTTTACCTATTCAGGAAAAAAGAGAAGAACTTATGGGAGATAAAAATACGATTATCAGAATCCTGGAAAAAGGCAGGGAAAAAGCGCGTAGTGCTGCTAAGTCTACAATGGATGAAGTTCGACATACGATTGGGTTATGAATTATAAAGTTAATTTAGAAATTTTTGAAGGCCCGCTTGACTTATTGCTTTATCTTATAAAGAAAAGCCATCTTAATATCTATGATATCCCTATTGCCAAAATCACAGAACAATATTTAGAATACCTGGAATTTATGCGTTTGCTGGACCTTGGTATCGCGGGAGAATTCCTGGTTATGGCAGCGACATTGATGCATATAAAATCGAAAATGCTGCTGCCGCCTGATGAAACCGAGCCTGAGGTAGAAGAAGATGACCCTAGATCGGAACTTGTAAAAAAACTTCTGGAATATAAAAAATTTAAAGAGGCCGCAAGCTATTTAGAGGAATGTGAAACCGTTCAGCGTAAAATATTCAAGCGCGTTAATCCTAGCGCAGATGTTGAGGGGGAAGAGGAGATTTTCTTTGAAACAAGCCTTTTTGACCTGATCGGGGCTTTTTCTAAGGCATTGAAAGATGTTCCACGCGATATATTCAGAGAGATCATTGACGATGAGTTCACAGTGGAGGGTAAGATACACGACCTGCTGCATGTTTTGGTTAAAAAGAGGAAACTCTCACTCAGCGCAATGTTTGAAAGCGCGAAAAATAAAGTAGAGATCGTGGTCACTTTTCTGGCTATTTTAGAGCTGATCAGGCAGCAGGAAATTGTGGCGGCTCAGAAAGGGCTGTTTGGAGAAATTTTTGTGTTTCTAAACGAAGAAAGAATTTTACCGACAATGCATGTTAGTACAATATAGGAGTGAAGTATGGCTGATTGTAATTTACAGAAGATAATTGAAGCTTTAATGTTTGTCAGTGAAAAGCCGCTTACGTATAAACAGATTTTAGAAATCTGCTCAGGGGCTGAATTATCTGAAGTGAAATCGGCGATGAACCAATTAAAAGAACATTATAATCAACATGCGCGGGGAATACATATCCGTGAGGTTGCCGGAGGCTATCAATTCTCTTCGAATCCTGATTGCGCCGATTATCTTAAAAAGCTTTATAAGACACGGCGTGTCTTTCGCCTTTCTGCTCCGGCTTTGGAAACACTGGCGATAATCGCTTATAAACAGCCGATAACCCGCTCTGAGATTGAATTTATTCGCGGAGTTAATGTTGATGGAGTTGTGAAAACCCTTGAGGACCGTGATCTAGTCAAAATAAAGGGGCGTAAAGAGGTCCCGGGTAAGCCGTTGCTATATGGGACTACGGATACATTCCTGCACTATTTTGGGCTTAAATCATTGCAAGGCCTGCCGAGTTTGGAGGAATTTAAGGCTCAAAATATGGAATATACGCCAGATGAGCAGCAGTTAACACAGGAAGAAGAAGCTGCCGATGTTACTGTTGAGCTAAACGAGGAAAATGCCATCAATAGTGAGGATGATATTGCCCAGGATAGCGATGAGGCTTTAGAATCTGAAAAAAGTGAAGAGGTATTAGAAAACGGAGAAGAAGGCGATGGAAAAAGTGAACATAAAGAAGCTGCGAAAAGCAATTGATGAATTAGATGTTAAGCTTGTAAGTACTTTAAATAAACGCACTAAAATTGCGATTAAGATCGGCAGGATAAAGGACAAGCTTAAAAAAAACGTTTATAGCCCGGAGCGTGAGCAGCAAATCTATAATAAATTAAAAAAAATAAATAACGGCCCTTTGGACGATAAGGCTTTAACGGCAGTTTATCGTGAAATCATGTCTGGAACTATTATGCTGCAAAGGCCGATGAAAGTGGCATATCTGGGGCCTGAGGCTACTTTTACTCATCTTGCCAGCCGGAAGAAATTCGGCGCGCAGGTTGAGTATGTAAGCATGCGGACTATAACCGATGTTTTTACCGAGGTAGAGCGCGGCGGCTGCGACTATGGTGTTGTTCCTGTTGAAAACTCAATAGAAGGGGCTATAAGCCATACGCTTGATATGTTCGTTGATTCAGACCTTAAGATTTGCTCGGAAATCAGACTTGATGTAACACATAATCTGCTGGCTAACTGCCGGATGAGTGATATTAAAAAAGTTTATAGTAAAGCACAGGTATTCGGCCAGTGCCGTTTATGGCTGGAAAGTAATTTGCCGGGCCGCCATCTGATGGAGACCTCAAGTACCACAAAGGCCGCCCAGATCGCTGTCAAAGAAAAAAATTCAGCTGCTATTGCCAGTTCTCTGGCAGCGCAGATCTATAAGTTGAATATAAAGGCAAAATCTATTGAGGATAGCCCGCACAACGTAACGCGATTTCTTGTGATCGGGGAGAAAGAGGCAGGCTTTACAGGCAGGGACAAAACATCAGTACTTTTTTCGATAAAGGACAGAGTGGGTGCTTTACATGATATGCTGCTGGCGTTTAAGAACGCAAAAATAAATCTGACAAAAATAGAATCCCGGCCTTCCAAGAAAAAAGCATGGGACTATTATTTCTTCGTCGATATGCAGGGACATATTAAAGAACCGCGATTGAAAAAGGCATTGACAAACCTGGAAAAAAAATGCCAAATTCTAAAGATCATTGGTTCCTATCCGCAAAGTGTTTAAAATAGCAAAAAATTCGGGACACGAAGCATGAGCATAAAAAAATTAGTTAGAAAGTCAATACTTTCGGTTAAGCCTTACAAGCCCGGCAGGCCTATTGAAGAGGTTAAACGGGAATTCGGGTTAACCAGTGTATATAAAATGGCTTCAAATGAAAACGCGCTTGGCCCTTCGCCTAAAGCGGTAGCGGCTATAAAAAAAGGGGTTTTAAACATTCACCGCTATCCGGACGGCAGCTGTTTTTACCTGAAAAAGGCATTGACGAAAAAATTCAGGCTGAGCCCTGAGAATTTGATAATCGGCAATGGTTCGGATGAAATTATAGTGCTGGCACTGCGTACTTTTATTAATGAAGGAGATGAGGCCATAATCGCTGAGCCTACGTTTCTGGTCTATAAGATTGCTGCTGCTATTGCCGGAGCAAAAATAGTCAGTGTGCCTTTAAAGGCGTTTCATTATGACCTTGAAGCGATGAAGAAAAAAATTACCAAAAGAACAAAGATGATCTTTATTGCCAACCCGGACAATCCGACCGGCAGTTATGTCAACCGTACTGAGGTCGAGAAATTTTTGAAAGGGCTGCCAAAAGATATAATCGTATTTTTTGATGAAGCTTATTTTGAATATGTGTTTGCTCGAGATTATCCTAATTGCATGCGTTATCTGGGCAGAGGTAATGTAATTGTCAGCCGTAGTTTTTCCAAGGCCTATGGTTTGGGCGGATTGCGTATTGGGTGGGGGGCGGCAAGTGAGGAAATAATCGGATATCTAAATCAGGTGCGTGAGCCGTTTAATGTGAATATGCTTGCTCAGATCGCGGCTGCCGCGGCGCTTGAAGATAAAAATCATGTTATTAGATCTAAAAAGCTTATAAAAGAAGGCAAAAAGTTTCTATGTTCTGAGTTTAAAAAAATGAAATTATTTTTTGTACCAAGTGTAACTAATTTTGTTTTGCTTAATGCCGGGGAAAAGAGTGTCCAAATATATGATAATTTGATGCGCAAGGGAATTATCGTCAGAGAAATGTCCGCGTGGGGTTTGAAAAACTTTATTCGGGTAACAATCGGCACAGATAATGAAAACAGATTGCTTATAAAATATCTTAAAAAATTTATCTAGGTTTAGGGGGGATAGAATAGTGATAATAGTACTTAAAGCAAATACCACAAAGGAAGAAAAGAAAAGGATTATTGATAAAGTTCATTCTTTGGGGCTTAAAACTATGGTCTCTGAAGGGGTAGAACGCTCAATTATCGGGGTCATTGGAGAAGAAGATAAAATAAGACTGCAGCCGCTGGAGGCGTTTCCAGGGGTCGAACAGGTTATACCTGTTCTTTCTCCGTTTAAGCTTGTTTCCAGGGAATTTAAGCCTGAAAATAGTAATATAAAAATCAAAGATGTTACTATCGGCGGGGAGACGATTGTGATAATGGGCGGGCCTTGCGCGATAGAGAACCTGGAGACTTTACGGGAAATTGCCTATAATGTTAAAAAGGCAGGCGCTACGGTTTTACGGGGCGGGGCGTTTAAGCCCAGGACGTCTCCATATTCCTTCCAGGGGCTTGGAGTCGAAGGCCTTAAAATAATGAAGCAGGTCTGTGATGAGGTTGGGCTTTTAAGCATTAGCGAGGTTATAGATCCGCGCGATGTGGAGTTAATGGCTGATTATGTTGATATCATGCAGGTTGGCGCCAGGAATATGCAGAATTTTAACCTGCTTAAAGAGATCGGCAAGGCCAAAAGGCCTGTTTTATTGAAACGAGGCATGATGGCGACCATAAAAGAATTTCTTATGAGCGCGGAGTATATCTTAAACGAGGGTAATTTTAATGTTATCTTATGCGAACGCGGAATACGCACATTTGAAACCTACACACGCAATACACTGGATATAAATGCTGTTCCGGCGATCAAGATTCTTTCACATCTGCCGATCATTGTTGACCCTTCTCATGCTACCGGAAAATGGGACCTGGTCACGCCGGTAAGCAAAGCGGCCATTGCCGCGGGAGCCGACGGGCTGTTGGTAGAGGTGCATGTGCATCCTGAGGAAGCGGTATCTGACGGCACGCAATCCTTGAATACGGAAAATTTTGAAGCTATGGTAAAAGAAGTCAGGGCTGTGGCTGTGGCTGTTCAAAGGAAGATATGAGACTGAAATTTAAAAAAACTGTTATTGTCGGCCCGGGGCTTATCGGGGGTTCCATCGGCATATTTTTGCGCGAAAGTAAGATTACCTCATCTGTTGTCGGTGTTACCAGGCATAAAGATACCTTGAGCAAAGCGGTAAAAAAAGGCGCTATTGACAAGGCCGAGATAGATCTGAAAAAAGCGGTTATTGACGCGGACCTTGTTCTGATCGCTACTCCGGTCGAAGCTTTAAAAAAAATAATCCGGGAAATAAAAAACAGCCTTAAACCAGGCTGTATTGTTTTTGATGTAGGAAGCACCAAAAGGGAAATTGTGCTTCATGCAGAAAAGATGTTGCCTGGGGGTGTGTATTTTGTCGGCTCGCATCCTATGGCCGGTTCTGAAAAGACGGGCGTGGAGTTTGCCAGGGCAGATCTTTTCAATGGATCGATCTGTTTTATTACAAAGACTAAAACTACTAACAAGACAGCTATATTAATGATTAATGAACTCTGGAAAAGGCTCGGCGCGAAATGTGTTGAGATTGATCCCTGCGCGCATGATGATATCGTTGCCTCAGTCAGCCATCTGCCGCATCTGATCAGCGCCGCGCTTGTAAATAGTGTCCCGGCTGAATACCTTAAGTTCGCGGGGGCGGGATTTAAGGATAGTACAAGAATCGCTGCCGCAAGCGCTGAGATCTGGCATGATATAACGCTTAGTAACAGGAAAGCAATACTTAAGCAGATTAAAAGGTTTGAATCGGTATTAAAAAAACTGAAGAAATCTATTACATTGAAACAGGGAGAACAACTTATTAGACAACTGGATCAGGCAAAAAAAAAGAGACAGAGTATATAACCCTAATTCCTGAATAGAATTATACCAATGAAGATTGAGATAGGGGAAGTAAGTATTTAGAAAGAATTGAATAATCACTTAAAAGGTGAAGAAGTTATTTAAGAAGTAGC
>JAKLQT010000247.1 GCA_022013205.1 Candidatus Omnitrophota bacterium
ACCGCCATCTCTCCACCGCTTTAGACCGATTCCAGGCCTCAAATTAAGCAACATCCGTCCACGGGAAGCGGCTGGATAAGACTCTATTCTTCCCAGAGCTGAACTATTACTGATATTTTAACTCTACAAATAATAAATAGCAAGAGTTTTTGATCATGGATGTAAAAGTCGAAAATAATACTACAAAAAACAGCACCTTTACTTGGGCAGAAGATATTTCTGTCCAAAAACTACTGGATGTCGTTGTAGAGATCTTAGCCGCAGAATATATTGAAACAGCAAAAAATAATCCTGAGATATTTGAAAAGTAAAGCCCCTTGCTTAAACAAGGGTAAATTTTCTTACGAAAATTTACTCCTTAAGCTTCGGGATAAATTCGGCCAGATAACTTACCTTACTGAAGTTCTGTAAGTTATGGCCTCATTTAAAGGAGAGGGAAATGATGAAAGTAGCGATTTACGCTAGATATTCGTCGGAAAATCAGAGTGAAAAGAGCATTGATGATCAAATAAGGGTGTGCCGTAAGTATATACAGGACAATGTGATGAGCGTAGAGGACAGACATATCTATGTTGATGAGGCTATGTCAGGGTCTATTATTAATCGGCCAGGGCTTCAGGCTTTAGAAAGAGCGGCTGAGAATAAGGAGTTTGAGGCTGTGGCTGTGGATGATCTGTCCCGCTTATCCAGAAGTAATCACCAAATGCTGACTTTAGTCATGAAATTTAACTATCTACAGGTAAAGCTTATCTCTGTTTCGGATGGGATTGTTGCGGATGATGATAATGCCAAGCTGGGTATTCATATCAGAGGGTTTATTAATGAGCTTTACCTTGATGATCTTAAGAAAAAGACCATGCGGGGCTTAGAGGGGCAAAAAATACGCGGTTTTAGCACTGGAGAGAATGTATATAGCTATTATACGCAACCTGTTGGAGAGCTTAGGCTTAACAAAAAAGGCAAGCCCAAATATGACGGGATGGCGCATAAAATCCAGCCTGAAGAGACGGAAGTGGTCAAAATGATCTTTAAGGGATTTATCGACAAAAAAAGCATTGGAAAAATCGTCAAAGAGCTTAATAATGATAAAATCCCCACAAAAAGAGGGCTTCCCGGAGGGTGGAATATGTCAACGGTAAGCCGGATTTTGAAGAATGAAAAGTATACCGGCTTGTGGATCTGGAGAAAATGGAAAAATGTGCGCGATCCCATGACCGGAAAGATTAAAAAAGTTGTGCGCGTAGAAAAAGAACAGCTTACCTTCTTTAAAGAAAATTTGGCGATCCTTGATAAGGACATTTGGGAAAAAGCGCAAAAGCGATGGCAGGAAATTAACGGAGCCTGGCCTGCTCGCAAGAAATCAAAAACTCACTCCACAAAACAAAAAAGCTATGTTCACGCTAATCCAACGCATTTATTGTCAGGCCTTTTAAAATGCGCTCAATGCAACGGCGCTATTGTTCTTATCAGCGGGAAAGGCAGTGGTTATTATGGATGCTATAACGCAAGGCGGAAGTCGTGCGCTAACACACTCCTGATTCCACGCAAAAGAATAGAAACCGCGATTATTTCCGAGTTAAAAGACAAGCTGCTGACTGTGGAGAATCTTGAATATGTATATAAGAATTTAGAAAAACTTATTGCCCAGAACTTAAACGGAACGCCGGAAGAAATAAAGAAAAAGAAAGCTCAATATGAGAAAATTCTTTCAGAAACGCAAAATTATCTTAATTATATTAAGATGGGAAATTTTTCAAAGGCTGTTTCTGAGGCATTAAAAGACGCGGAGATAAAAAGTGAAGGATTAAAGCAAGAAATAGATTCTGTGGCTTTTCAAAAAAGCAATAGCTTTCAAGCGCCGCCTAAGGAATGGATTAATCATCGCCTGGAAAGATTAAATGAAACCTTGAATAAGAATACTGTTTCTTCTTCCTTGGCGCTTAAGGAGCTTTTAGGAAGTATTCGGCTTGAGCCTGTGGCGGATAAAGAATCGGATATTTACTCGCTTATCAATAATAATGAGAGGGAATTTAAGCCTTATTATGTGGCGCATACAAAAATTCAAACCCTCGCGCTGCTCGATGATAAGCACAAGGGTTCGAATTGGTATAACTGGCGGAGGAGGTAGGATTCGAACCCACGGTACCTTGCAGTACAACGGTTTTCAAGACCGCCGCTTTCGACCACTCAGCCACTCCTCCGAGGAAAATTTATTTATAAATTTTACGAGGACTTCGAACCTGCTTTACAGGTGAGAAGTCTTATTCCATATATTAACATCTTTACCTCGGGGTGAGATATCTTATATTTCGTGTTTAAAATGTGCTCTCAATTAACGCAAACTTTTTCTTACAACTAAACTTTTTAACCTCTGTTTCTCGTTGCCTTGCAGCAGCGTATTCCTCACACAATTCCCGATAGAGACAGGATCGCTTTCTCCGCTAACCTGCATAAGATATCACATCTTCCTTTAAAAATCAAGGCACGTATTTCCCTTGTAAGCTTATTGACGAAAAAAGTAAGGTGAAAAAGTGTTTCACCCGATTACAGGCTAACCCAAGTTCCGCAGTTTCAAAAAGACAGTTGTTTATTTTCAATAGGTTGCGGATTTTTAACCCCGTTTTTCTCCACTACATTTTCTTTAAACAGTGTACGATTA
>JAKLQT010000248.1 GCA_022013205.1 Candidatus Omnitrophota bacterium
AACACAGAGAAAGAATTTCTGGTTTAAGAGTGGGGTTAATTATAAACTTTGCTAAGACAAAATTGCAATATGAAAGATTTATCATTTGACTGTGTTTCCCTGTGTTCATCTGTGGTTTTTGACAATGATGGTCTCAAAAGTAATATGAAAGAAATATGAAAGGAATATGGCGGATAATTGTAGAAAGAGTTAGCAGTCCAGGGAGGGGGGCATAAATTACCTGAGAACCCATAAAAACACAAAGAGTTATGTGAAAATACAGAAGATATTTTTGAAAGAACGAGTTCTAATCAAAGGAAAACCTATGAATGACACTTTGGATAATGTTATTGACGAATTAGTGGACGGGGGAAGCAATTTTGCCGCTTCTTTAGGTATAAATCGTGTTGCCGGGCAGCTTTATGTACTGCTGTTTTTTAGCGAAAAACCTTTATCTCTGGATGAGATTATGGAAAAACTTGGAATCAGTAAGGGGTATGTAAGTACAAATATCCGCGCCTTAGAGCGCTGGCAGGCAGTGCGTAAGGTCTGGGTTAAGGGCACACGTAAGGACTTTTACGAGGCCAACACCGATACAATCAGTATTGTGGTTAATCAGCTGGAGTATGGATTAAGGCAGAGGTTCGATGAGCTGGAAAAGGTGATCAAAAGAGCAAAAGATAAGCTTAAAAATGCTGAGGGTACAACGCCTGAAGAAAACGAAAGCCAGAAAAATACTCTTGATGAGAAAATTAATAGTATTGAAAAGATGCATTCAAAAATGATTAAAATTGTGGATAAAATGAACCTTTTAATGATATTTAAATAATATGATAAATATTTTAAAAGAAATAATTCAATACAGGGAGCTTTTATACAGCCTTTCCTTGAAAGACCTTAAGATCCGGTACAAGCAGACTTTTTTAGGACTGGCCTGGGCGGTATTTTCTCCTGTAAGCATGATGCTAATTTTTACGTTTATTTTTAATCGCATGGCCCGTATACCTACAGGCGCAATTCCGTACTCAATTTTTGTTTATTGCGGACTGGTGCCATGGACTTTTTTCTCCGCAAGCCTAACAGGGGCTGTGGTGATCCTTGTAAATAATTCTAATCTTGTTACTAAAGTATATTTCCCCAGAGAGGTCTTTCCACTATCGGTCATAATTTCAAAATTTGTTGATTTTGCTGTTGCCTCATTGGTTCTTGCGGGAATGATGATATTCTATGGTATTCCTTTTCGAGCGACAATGTTTCTAGTACCATTTATTTTGCTCATCCAGCTTATGCTTATGATAGGGCTGTCTTTTTTTCTGGCCATGGGCAATCTTTTTTACCGGGACGTAAAATATATTTTTGAGGTTGTTATCCTTCTTTGGATGTTCGCGACATCGGTTATCTATCCGATCAATACCTCCAGCACAATGCTGTATAATATATTAATGCTTAACCCGATGACGCCGATAATAAACGCTTACCGGGATTTAATTTTAAACGGGGTTTTGCCTGAGCCCGGGCCATTATTGTTTGCGGCAATTATTTCGTTGCTGGTTTTTGCAGCAGGAACTCTTTCTTTTCACAGGGCAGAGTATTTGTTCGCGGAGAATATTTAAAATGTCAAATGCGATAGAATTTAAAAATGTGAGCAAAAGCTTTCGTAAAGGAGAAAAAGTAAATAGCTTGCGTGATGCCCTGCCTAAATTGTTCAATATATTCAGAAAAAATGCAAAGAGAACAGATAGTGACTTATTCTGGGCGCTGGATAACATAAACCTTAACATTAGACAGGGGGAAACGTTAGGTATAATCGGCCCTAACGGCGCAGGTAAGACAACAATGCTCAAGCTTATTTCAGGCATATTAAGACCGAATATTGGAAGCATTAACGTAAACGGAAGGATATCCTCACTTATTGAGATAGGTGCGGGTTTTCATCCTGATCTGACAGGGCGCGAAAACATATACCTGAACGGCTCAATAATGGGTATGGGCCGCAAGGAAATCACAAGTAAGTTTGATTCAATTGTCGATTTTGCCGGGATTGAAGAATTTATTGATACGCCTGTGAAAAGATATTCATCAGGCATGTATGTGAGATTGGGATTTTCTGTGGCCATACATACAGACCCCGATATTCTTCTTGTGGATGAGGTACTGGCGGTTGGGGATATGTCTTTTCAAATAAAGTGTGTTAAAAAAATTAACGAGCTTAAAAAAAATAATGCTACAATCCTGTTTATTTCTCATAATCTTGCTACTGTAGCTGAGATTTGCAACAAAACAATTTTTCTTAATAAAGGCAGAATTGAATTTCATGGAGACACTTCGTCTGCTATTGATAAGTATCATCAGCATATGCAAAATAATTTAGTTGTAAGAAGAGAGCTTAAGGAAGTGAAGGAGTTTGGAATTGAACGGTATATAGCGACAAAAAAAGCTATTATTTGTTCAGTGGAACTTTTTAATGATAATGGAGGGCCTGTTTTTACTGTCAATAAGTACGATCATATTAAATTTCGTGTTGAGGTAGTTTTTAAAAAGGATTTAACTAATCCTATATTTGGGTTTTTTATTAAAAATACTCAGGGTATAGTTTTAACCGACGTTAATACTTTGTATAGAAATATAGATACAGGTTTTTTTAAGTCTGGAGATAAGATAATGCTGGAATATGTTTTAAAAATGAAGCTTACCCGAGGAACATATTATTTTGGTACTGGAGTGGCGTATAGCGATCTAAAAGCGTTTTGTGACTGGAAAGAAAGTGCGCTCACATTTACTGTTTTGGATGATGGCGGCACTAAAGGACTTGTTGATCTTGATAGTCAAATCTTTTTAGATAAAAAAAGAATCGGCTAATATTTTTATATGCATAGGAGGGAATAATGCAACTGCGATATTCGGGAGAAAGATATTTGTCTGAGGCTCCAGGTAAATCGATTCATTATGAGCATCTTCATCGATATGCTTTTGCGAAGTACTTTGCTAAAGGGAAAAAGGTGATAGATATTGCGTGTGGAGAAGGATATGGTAGCTATTTGCTTGCAGAAATGGCTGAGGATGTCACAGCATTGGATATTGATGAGGCAACGATAGCGCATGCTGCTCATAAATATAAGAAAGGCAATTTAAAATTTTTGCAGGGGTCAATGACTGAGCTGCCATTTAAAACCAAGGAATGTTTTGATCTGGCAGTTTGTATGGAAGGGATTGAACATACAAAACAACAGTCAAAAGTGTTTGATCAGATATCAAAAGTGTTAAAAAAAGAAGGAATTCTTATTATCTCAACGCCGAATATAACAGCCTATAAAAAACACGATGGAAATAAAAACCCTTTTCATGAAAAGGAGCTAAGTAGAATAGAATTAGAGGATTTATTG
>JAKLQT010000249.1 GCA_022013205.1 Candidatus Omnitrophota bacterium
AGAATTGAACGGCAAACAATTGATTATTTTAAGTCTCTCGCTGGAGAAACAGGCGTTCCTTATCAAAACTTAATTAATCTTTACCTTAGAGATTGCGCGCAATCACACAGAAAACCTCAATTTAAATGGTCATAACAAAGCTAAGCTTGCAGCATTGAGCAATTTGCTGGTCTTCATTTGAAGGGGTAACTCAATAAACTGCACTGTGCACTGGGGTCACACTGTGCACTGGGGTCAGGTCTGTGCACTGGGGTCAGGTCTGAATTATTGACAAAACTGCTATTTTTTTTCTTATTCCCCTGCCCTGCTTAAAGTTTCCATCGACAAATAAAACAAAAAATAATACAATAAATATAACAAAGCAATCCAGGTAATTTTATTCCGCCCCGAAACCTCGGGGCTCCATAAAATACCTGATTTTTGTGTTGGACATACTTAAATTGACAAAATTATATTATTAATGTAAACTTAATATCATGACAAAACCTGTAAAACCACAAATAAAATCATTTCTCATTGCGGATATGGTTATCCGAGAGTATGGATCAAATAAATGGAGTGCAATAGGCATATTTGATAGGATCTATGCACAAAGATTTCCTTATTTACATAATTCATTAGCACTTTATGTTAAACTATCGAATGCTGAAGGAAACTATGATATTAAGGTAGAATTTTGTGATGAAAGCGATAGAAAAATATCTATTTTTAAAGGTATTAAGTTGTCTGTACCGTCAAGATTGCACATCCCGGATTTTGGGATATATACTAGAAATCTTCAAATTCCAAAACCTGGACAATATCGTTTCAACCTTTATTTTAATGATGAATTTGTGCAAGGCATTCCTATTAAAGTCGATAAAATTGAAATAAAAAAAGGATAAATACCATGAAACAAGCACAGAGTATTGGGTTATTAGATCCACAGTTCGAAAAAACTTATTATGAAAAGCGGCCCGTTGTGGAACAAACTTTTTGTGATTGGCAAACTCCGGGGGTATGTATTGCTGAAGAGATTAAAGGATATCCCAAAGTGCGTTTTGTTGGTGAAAAAATGCAAGCTGATTATATGCAAACCATTGTAGTTTTAGATGATGATCCAGAAGATTTATTAGATAAAATTTTTTCTACCGAACAAAAAATGTATAAAGACTTCGAAAATCTTCGTTTTGATTTAAGAGTGAGAGTTATCTCTAAAAATGAAAATATTGATGTCATTAAAAAAAATACTATGATTTACTATGACAGAGAAATTTTAGAGCTTTGTTCTGATGGATAAAATAGATAGCTATTTTGCACTTATAAAGCACAACGTTAATCTCCTAGATTTGTTGACCAGCAAACAACGCCCCCCACACCTTGTTCAAGAGGATTTTTCAGATTGGTGTGTAACCACAATATTCTATATTTTATGTATTTACATGAAGGCTTTTTTTACTTTAATGGGTAAAGATGTGCAAGATCACTATACTTTACGTCAGTTAATTAATACTACCTCTGAATTATATGCTATTGCAAAATACTACCGACATATCGAAGAAGCCAGCCGTGATGCTCGTTACGAAGGAAAGAAATACAGCAAAGATTACCTCATCGATAGAATACTTCTTAAATTCGAAAAAGTAAGTGAGTGCATAGAAAAAATTCTAAGAAAACATAAAGTAAATAATATTCCTAAAATAGACATAAAATCATTGCTTGAGAGAATCTAATCCTTGTCCAACAACTCGCTCCAGGGCAATCGCTACCCGCCGCCAAATGGCGTCGGTTCGCTCTGCCTGAGCTCAAACGTTGAGGCTGTAGGAAAAGCCCCTTCTTCCCTCTAAAGTTCTTTCTTCTTTCTCTAAAATTAGGTAAAATGGAATAAGACCCAACCCGAACATTTCACGGTGCTGTCTACTGCAACCGCAGCTGTCAACGCCACTACAGCGTTTCGCTTCTTCGGCCTCCTCAACGTACTGCACAGAGTACGCCTGCGGGCGGCCTCAGTCGCAAGCCTTGTATTGTCGCCGCCATCCGCTTCGCTACGACCCCACCATGAAATATCCGGGCTAAAAGGAGCAAGGATGGCTCGATACAAATCTTATTCCTACGAACAAGCAATGTTTATCCCTGTACATTTTCAAAAGCAGATATTGCCCGGCAGTTTTGAATACGCTCTAAGCTACATCGTCGACAATGAGCTTAATTTGTCGGTATTCGAAACACGCTATAAAAACGATGAGACAGGCGCTCCGGCTTATGATCCAGCAATAATGCTTAAAATCGTGCTCTACGCATATTCCCGCGGCATTACATCGTCCAGAGATATTGAAAAACTTTGCCGGGAAAACGTTATTTTCATGGCGCTCTCCGCGGATACAAAGCCGCATTTTACAACTATTGCCGAGTTTATTTCATCGATGAAAGATCAGATCGCTCCCCTATTCCGGGATATTCTGTTTTATTGTAACGAGCTGGGATTGATTGACAAAAGCATGTTTGCCATTGACGGATGTAAGCTGAGCTCGGACGCGTCAAAGGAGTGGAGCGGGACACGGCATGATTATGAAAAGAAGATTGAAAAGCTTGAGAATACAATTCTCTATATTCTGGATAAACACAAAACAGCAGATCAAAATGAAGACAAAGAGATGAAAAAAGATGAGAATAAACATATTGATAATATCCGCGAAAAAATAAGTAAAATAAAAGAGTTTATAAAAAATAACGACGATAAGCACGGGCCTAAGGGAAATGTCAAAAAAAGCAATATTACGGATAACGAAAGCGCCAAGATGCCCAGTTCTCATGGAGTGATTCAAGGGTATAACGGTGTCGCTATCGCCGAAGCAAAACATCAGATAATCGTCCATGCCGAAGCGTTTGGCCATGGTCCAGAGAAAGATTTATTAAAACCGTTAATAGAAGGCGCGAAAGAAAACTTTAAACTCATCGGCGAAAAGGAAGATATATTTAAGAAAGCAAAGTTAATCGCGGACACCGGATATTTTACTAAAGATAATATTCAACTTATGGAGACAGAAAAAATCGATGCCTACATTCTCGATAATAAATTCAGGAAACGAGACCCGGGTTTTGCGTAAGATTATACAACCTTTGGCAAAATATCCGGTAAAAATCAGGATAAATGAGGCAAAATAGGTTGTTGAATGGAAAAATTCGGGCTATAATATAGCCAAAGATTACCTGAGAAGCTACTTTTAAGCAGCAGAATAACTTTAATTTAAGGCTTTTTCTACAGACTCGTAGCTTAACGTTAGCTTGAAAAATTTATTGACATTGTATATACTTTAAATATATCATTATAGTATGATTATTTGGGATGAGGATAAAGATCTAAAATTAAAACTTGAAAGAGGCGTGCCTTTTGAAGAGATATCCGAGCTAATATTAGATGGACAATTCATAGACATTTTACAGCATCCAACAAAATTAAATCAGAAAATATTTGTTATCGAATTATCTAAATATATCTATGCCGTACCATTTGTTGTAGATAAGGATTCGAATATAGTGCTTAAAACAGCTTACGCAAGCCGAAAATTGCAGAAGAAATACAGAGGAGACATAAAGTGAAAAAAATAAAATTAAACAAAAATGAGAAGGCTATTGAAAAAAACATTTTGAGCTATAAGCCGATTTCGGCGAAAGAACATGGAAAAATCATAAAAATCATAAAAAAAGCTAACGAGAAAAAGAATATCAGCCTTAGAGTTAATACTCAGGATTTGAACCTTCTTAGGGTCAGAGCAGAAAAAGAAGGAATCCCCTATCAGACATTTATCTCCAGTATCTTACATAAGTTTGTAACTGAACAATTGCTCGATCAAAAGGAAATCATCAAAAGCATTCAACTCCTTAATCAAAACAGCTAGCTTGGCACTACAGTTGACCGTATCCGCCGCCGATTCGGCGTCGGCTCCGGCAACTGAGTTTTTTGTTATGTAGAGAAAAAAAGAAAACAGCCTATTAGGGAAGGTAAGTAAAATATCATAAATAGCTTTCGGCTATAAAAAAATAAGGAGTTAATATGAATAAACTTTTAGTTTGGTTTCTGGTAATAGTCAATTTATTTGTTTTTGAGGTTTCCTTATCAACGGCACTAGCTGAAGTTGCCACAACATCTGAAAAAAAAGATGCTCAAAATATCAAATCTGTTTATAATTCTAATATCGTTGGAGTGATTGAACAAATGCTTAGAGGTATTGGAAAAGATTATTGGGAGGGAAAAGAAAAGAAAGTTGACGGGCAAATAACAATTGGTGAAAATGGATTCAACATCTATCTTGGGCAGGATGCAATTGATAATGCTGGAAAAAGCGGTTTGTTTCTAAAAAATTTTAGTTTCACAAATCCTCTTGCTAGTGGAAATGTTAAGTTTGTTAAAGGACAGATGGTTCTTCAGGAAGTAGGTAAGGGTTTTTTTAGATTTTCTACAAAATTACTTCCAGGTATTAGGGCCGATACTGACACTCACTCTTATTCCTATAATGGGACAGATTGGATTGAATCAGAATTATTACCCTGAGAGATATAAGGTTAAGTTTAAAAGAATGAGGGGCAAGTCTCTACTTGACTCCATGTTCGTTCCCCATCTAACTCCCCATCTAAATTTCTCTTGCAGAACACATACAATCCAAGATAAAATAAACACATAACAACTCAACATCTATAAGACCCGGCTTTCATCAGATATTACTGGAAAGATTAATCCGGCTGAAGGATTTTTACTTATGGAAAAACTAGGATCAACTTTTGTTGGTGAATGTGTTCGTGCAGTATCACCAGCCTTTGAAAAATCAAAGGTTGAAGAAATTGCTGATTGTGAAACAGCACATGCTGAACAAGTAATCAAAGAGATATCTGATAAATTTTATAAAGAAATAGAAAATATGAAATAATGAGCGAACGGGTAGATAGGTAACACTTTTAGAAAAAAGCTGAAATTTTTATAAATATATGCTACTATTAAGTTATGAGTCCAACATTATTTAGAGTAAAAGGATATCGATTTTATTTCTTATCAAATGAGGAATCACGCATACATATTCATATAGAATGTGCTGATGGTGAAGCCAAATTTTGGATTGAACCCATTATTGCGCTTGCAGCCTGCTATAAATTAAACCCTATACAATTAAATGAAATACAAAAAATAGTGGAGAACCACAAAAATGAGATCATTAAAGAATGGAAAAACTATTTCGGTAAGTGTTGAAAATATTACGCCTTTTGGTATTTGGATACTGGTAAAAGCTAAAGAATATTTTCTTGATTATCAAAATTATCCCTTTTTTCGGAATCAAATTATAAAAGATATCCAAAATGTCAAACTACTCCATGGATTTCATCTCTATTGGCCCAATTTAGATATTGACCTTGAAATTGACAACTTAGAAAATCCTACAAAATATCCTTTAATAAGCAAACTGGGAAAAAAGTAAATCTAACAAAACAATGCAGGTAATTTTATTCCGCAAGGCCCGAAAAAGCAGGAGGGGTCACCTCGAATATCGAAATTAT
>JAKLQT010000250.1 GCA_022013205.1 Candidatus Omnitrophota bacterium
GGATATAAAGCAGAGCTTATAACAGAGCTTATTAAAGTTCTAAGAACAAATAACGTGGATTTAGTTATTTTAAACACCGTCCCGGTTTTGCTTAAGCATAAGGTTTTGGTAGGAGGCAAATTGCTTGTTTGCCGTGACGATTCAGAAAGAATTCGATTCCAGGTGAAAAGCCTGAATGAATATAGTGATCTTAAATTTTTGTTTTTAACGCATAACTAGAAGAGGCCTCAATGGTTGACGCGCAAATATTGGCCGTAAAGCTTAAGGAATTAGAAAAATATATCGCTGAATTAGAAAAACTAAGAACAACTTCCGTTGAAACGCTGTCAAAGGATTTAAACAAAATATGGTCGCTTGAACATGGTTTGCAGTTATCAATCCAAATAGTTATTGATATTGGCAATCATATTTTAGCTGATATGAAAGAAAGCAATATAGAGACTTATACTGATGTTATTGATTTGTTAGGTGTAAAAAAAGTAATTCCTGTTGATTTCGCGAAACGTATACGCGCAATGGTTGGGCTTAGGAATATTCTTGTTCATGAATATGTAGAAGTGGATTTAAAACAGCTTTATTCAGTATTGCAAAATAACTTAGATGATTTTAAAGAATTCGCTGAATTCATTAGATGTTTTTTGAAAAAATAATTGTTACGTTTAATGTTAATGTTTGCGGATTTGTTGATGAGCCCGTATAGATGTTTAGTGCAGAGCATGTTCTCTGTAGCTCATAGTGAGATTAAGTCGGAATTCGTATTTTATTATTTACTAAAAGTTTAACGCATAGTATTTCTAATTATTATGCGTACGGTATTATTTCTCTTGACAGACTGGGGGCTTATAGATGTTAAAAGATGTCTGAAAGAAACATCTGGCCATATGCTCCCCGTTCATGTCTTCAAAATGGTTAAGAGGGTTATAGATACATCTATATCTGCTGATTCAGCACGCGAAGAACTGAAAGATTTATGCATACTTTCAATTCTTGATAAGATGTCCCAATAACAGATTTTTTCCGCACTACCTAATAAAATTGATAAAGATAGATCAGAAATAGCATTGTTATTGATAACACAGGCAGTGATCCAGCATCACAACCAGAAGCTGGACAAAGTGATATTACGAAAAAAGCAGTGCCTGATTCGGCTGCAATAGAAGCTTTAGAGGCAGTTCCCGCTATTGAGAAAAGACTAACGCCTGAATATGTAAGAGAACTTATAGCTAATAGTCGATAGCAGATAAGGAAAAACGTTACAGCATAAGAAAAACAGCGTGGAATATTTCCGTAAGCCCTGCGTCCGCTTGCTCCGCAGATATGGTTCCGCTATTGGAACGGCACAGACTGCACTATTCGTGACATTAGTATGGCCGGAGCGGAGGTATACTCAAAGGAAAGGATCCCTATCGGTACGCCTTTAAGTGTTGATCTGCGATACTTTAATCCGTGTAATCCGCGTAATTTGTTGATTTAGCCGCTGTAATCAGGTTTTTTCTCCCAACTTAAATAAATTTACCCATCATATTTTCCGAAGTTCACATAAATTAAGAAAAAATCCCAATACTACTTGACAAATAGTAAAATATGCTGTATATTTTAAGATGATGAGCGAAAATACACAGAAATATAGATTTTTAACTAAATTGATTCCTGGCAGGCAAAAGAGAAGAATTGTACTTCTTACCGGAGCAAGGCAAACAGGTAAGACTACTCTGGCAAAGAAGGCTTATGCGGATTTACGTTATATTAATCTTGATGCCCCGGAAAATCGAGAATTTTTAAATGCTGTCTCTTCAGATGCCTGGCATAAGGATATTGGAGACGCGGTAATTGATGAAGCGCAAAAAGAACCACTGGTTTTTGAAAAAATAAAATATGCTTATGACGCGGGTAATATTGCTTTCCAAGTACTTTTGGGGTCAAGCCAGATTTTACTTCTTAAAAAGATTCGTGAATCATTAGCCGGACGTGTTTCAATTTATGAACTTTGGCCGCTGATGATGAGTGAATTGTATACGAATTTAGAAGATGCTGATGTGAAATCACCTGTTATAGAACATTTGTTTTCTGATAAAAACTTGGATAATGTTTTTGAGAATTTACCGGGAGTTTTGCTTGGCAGTGATAATAGTATCAGGCGCAGAGCGGAAAGCTATCTTTTAAAATGGGGGGGTATGCCGGCGCTTTTGCCCTTATCTGATGAAGATCGATGGAAATGGCTTAAAGATTATGAATATACTTACTTAGAAAGAGATTTAGCGGATTTATCCCGCTTAGATGATTTAGGGCCTTTTAGGAAATTTCAGAAATTAGCGGCATTGCGTTCAGGAAATCTTTTAAATTACTCTGAGCTGGCTAGAGATACTTCTATAAGCGTTGATACCGCGCGTAGATATCTGGAATATCTTGCTGTATCTTATCAGGTTATTTTAGTCCAGCCGTATTTTCGCAATATTACAAGCTCCACAGTCAAAACTCCTAAAATTTATTGGTTAGATATAGGGTTAATGAGGCAGCTTTGCGGTTTTAAAGGGGATGATTTCGGTAATATTTATGAAACAATGATTGTCGGAGAACTGGTAAAATGGATAAAGACAATGCAAAAAGACGCTGAAGTTTATTTTTATCGTACCCGCTCCGGGTTAGAACTGGATATATTGCTTAAAACTAACAGCGGAATTATAGGAATGGAAATAAAAGGGCGGAAAAATATAACTGCTGCAGATACCAGGCCGATGAGAGATATCGCGAAAAAGCTTGGAAAAGAATGGCGGGGAGGAATGGTAATTTATAAAGGGGATATAATAGGAAAAATTTGCGAGCCATCCATATGGGCTGTTCCGTCTTATCGGTTATTTACCGCCTAAAACTAACCTAAGAGAGAAAAAAGATAGAAACATATTTTTCTAATTCTTTAAGCTTTAATACTAATATCTGGCTGTCTACCATGGTGTCCTCTTTTAATTATGGGCCGTAAACCTGAATTTTTGCCCCAGAGCATCTCTCTCAAAAAATATAGTTATAACTCTTTTGTTTTTAAGACATTAGGAGTTTGCAATATGTGCGGCTCTGTGATAAGCTTCATTGTATTTTTAGATACTTTTTAAAGCCCTTTAATTTTAATATGATTACACAGGTTAATAATAAATCAACGCGTTAACTTAGCAGAATGTTAATAGGAAAGGATTATTATGAA
>JAKLQT010000251.1 GCA_022013205.1 Candidatus Omnitrophota bacterium
CCTCTAATAACTCTACCATTCTTTTTACCTGCGGCGGATCAACATTTACAATCTTAAGTTCTTCATCGCAATCACTGCAGTACGCAACTTCCCCCAGCTTTAAATCATCCCATTCAATATTTTCCTCACATATCGGACATCTAACTTGCCTATTATGTGCCATTAAAACCTCCTGTTAAAATGTTACTGCCTTTCCAATTTATACTTTTTTTTAATATAAAAAGCAACTATTGTCAAGAGCTTTTTGTTTTATTTTTTTTTGTTTTTTCTAGTTTAGAAAATTTTCTTTTTCCCGGCCGCATTTTTTTTTTTTTAAATCCACAGATTTTGGCGCTAAAAACATGTGCTTTAACCCGGACATTTTCCATAATAAAATTTCCGGGCTGGATGCGGCAATCGGTTAATCATTTCAAAATTTTATTATTGTGTTATACTTTAACTATGCAGATTAATATTGAAAAAATTATTTACCCCGGGAAAAGTCTTGGCCGCAAAGATAATAAGGTTGTCTTAACCGATAGCGGTATTCCCGGAGAAATTGTTGAATGCAGCTGTATCAAAGACAAAAAAAATTATATTCAAGGTGAAACAAATACGGTTATTCGTCCATCTGTCCACCGGAAGCTTCCACGCTGCGGACATTCTCATATCTGCTCTGCTTATCAGTACATTGATTATGAATATCAGTTAAAAATAAAAGAAGAACAGTTAAAAGAAATGTTGTCCGCTTTTGAACCTAAACTTTTTTCTTTGAACCTGCGCTCAAGTAATGTTATTTGGGGATACCGAAACAAGATCCATCTGCATATTATCACCGAAAACAACTCAACTCTTTGCGCTTACCACACCCCGGGGGTAAAGAATACATTCACTCCTATTGATCGATGTTTTCTGGCGTCTGATTTAATGAACAGGCTGATAAATGGATTCCTGAGTATTCTTGGCAGAGGGCTGGAGAAACATGTTAATGAAATCACGTTGCAGCGAAGCCAGATGAGTAAAAAGCTCCTACTATGCTGCTTTGGCCCTTTAAGGGGAAAAGAGCTTGATCTTTTGGAACCGTTATTTGAACTTGGCAAAAAATTCTCCCTTGCGGGAATAGTTTATATCAACAAAAAAAGAAACGAAAAAAATATTCTTCTGGGTAAAGATCAGCTTTCGGAGAAAGTTGCCGGAAAAATTTTTTTATTCGGCTGTCAATCTTTTTTCCAGATCAATATACCGATGCTGGAATTGCTTATTCATGACCTCAAAAATGAGCTTCCCAAAACAGCTGAAAAGAACATGCTTGATCTATACTGCGGCGTAGGAACATTTGCGATAGCTCTCTCAGGTTTTTTTTCAAACATTACAGCGGTTGATTCATCAAAAGCAAACATCTCTTTTTTAAAGAAAAATATATCGACCAATGCTATTTCAAACATTGAGGCAGTACACGCCAAGTGTGAAAATTGGATAAAAAATGCTCGCAAAAAAAAGCCTGATATTATCATTATTGATCCTCCCCGAAGAGGAATGGAAAACGCGCTTCTTGAACAAATCATTAAAATTCAGCCCGGTTTTATAGCTTACATATCCTGTGACCCTGCTACACTCAACAGAGATCTAAAGAAGCTGGTTCCAGGATATAAGTTAAGAAAGATCTTCGCGTACGACTTCTTCCCGCACACGCCGCATATTGAAACACTTTCCATTTTAGAAAAGAATTAGCCGGAGAGATTTTTAGATTAGAATATCTCACGCTTGGGGCTTTTCTTACAAAAATTTTGAAAAAAACCTTTTTAGTGATACTATATTATAGATTGAATTTACTGCTTTTTAATTTTAATAAGGAGTGGCTGATGAACGAAAAAAAGGTAATGAAACTGGTTCGTGAACTGTTGATAGAAATGGGTGAAGATCCAAAGAGAGAAGGACTAAAAAAAACACCGCAACGAGTAGCCCGGTCGCTGGAATTCCTGACCCAGGGCTACAAGCTTGATCCTAAGGATATAATTAACAATGCTGTTTTTCAGTCTGAAGCTAACAACATGATTATTGTTCGCGATATTGAGATATACAGCCTTTGCGAACATCATCTTCTGCCGTTTTACGGACGCTGTCATATCGGATATATACCTAAAAAAAAGGTCTTGGGTGTAAGTAAGATCTGCCGCATGGTTGATATTTTTGCCCGCAGGGTACAAATACAGGAACGATTAACTTCTCAAATCGCACATGAGATCATGCACAGCATTGATGCTGAAGGCATCGGAGTGGTTATTGAATGCCGGCATCTTTGTAAAATGATGCGCGGGGTAGAAAAACAAAATTCGATCATGACAACTTCTTCTGTGCTGGGATCATTCCGTGAACAGCCGGCTACAAGATCTGAATTCCTCGCTCTTATAAATCGGACAGTTTAGCAATTTTCCGCTAAAGCTAAGCTTTATTCTTTTCTTCTGTCGATTTTTTGCTTTAAAGTGCGGCCGCCTTTTTGTTTATTCATCTCATTTTCTATAAAATCTTTGAGCTTATTGAAGGCCGCCTCATTAAACTCGATAAAACGTATTCTGGTAGGATAAAGCAGTTTCTTTACATCTGCGGGAAAATTACTAGTCACCTCTCCCAGTGCCTTAAGGCGTTTGTCCGGGTACATGGGCAGGCTGATGTTCATTTCCATTTCTGTACCCTTAGGAAAATTCTTTTCTGACATAACAAGCAGGCCGCCGGCGCTGATATCCTTAGTTAACGCATAATTATAATTGCCTATACTGCTTTTATCGTCTTTCGGCCGGTAATTTACAAGATAGGTTGCCTTTAATCGGTAGAATTTTCGTCTTCCTAAATGATCCTCCCTCTTCATATCTACCTCCTAAATTTAAGATTTCTCTTAAACGTATTAAATATATACTTAGATATTTCTATTTATAAAAACCCTGACGCGTTTTCCTTTTTTTAAATTCCTCTTCAATCTTGCGCTGTACTTCCTGTTTACGGTTTATCCATTTAGGTGAAATAAGCACATCATCTTTTGAATTGGAAACAAGCCGCATGATCACGCACTCAGGGCTGATCCTTTCCAAAAAATCACAAACGATTTCCACATACTCTTCCTCAGACAATAAAGAGATCTTTCCCTGCTCATACATGCGGGCAATTTCCGTTTCCTTTAGAACATGAAACATATGCAGTTTTACGCCGCTAAGGCCAAGTTCTGTCAATGCCTTTGCTGTTTGAAGCATATCCTGTCTTGTTTCACGCGGCAATCCGAGTATGACATGCGCCGCTGTTTTTATATTTCGTCTTGCCGTTAATTCAACAGCCTCCTGGAACTGCCTGAAAGTATGCCTGCGGTTTAAGAATTCAAGCGTTTTATCATGTATTGTCTGCAAGCCGTATTCTATCCAGACATCATATTTATCATTATAAGCGCTTATCATATCCAGCTTTTCTTCATCAATACAATCCGGCCTGGTAGAAATAAACAGCCCCACAAACTCCGGATATTTTTTAATTACATCATATATGGCACGCAGCTTTTCGACAGGGGCATAGGTATTTGAGGCATTCTGAAAGTAGGCGATAAATTTTTCCGCTTTAAAACGTTTTTTAAAAAAAGAAAGTGATGTTTGTATCTGCTCATCAAGTGCGATCTCAGAATTATCAAAGTTTACAAATCCCTTTTCATTGCAGAAATAGCAGCCTTCAAATCCAAAAGTTCCGTCCCGGTTAGGGCAATTAAGCCCGGCATTCAGGCTGATACGCTGAACTCGGCATTTAAATTTTTTCTTAAGATAACTGCTGAAAGAATAATAGGATTGGCTCATATGTCTTGTCCTGTAATACTTGCCTGTCCTGCCTTTTTGTGTCGGGGACACTTTTTTCGGTTAGTATCAGTTACCTGTTTCCAGTGACCAGTTACCAGAAATCAGTTCTTCCACTGGCTAACTTGTAACCGGTTAACTTAATCTTTTCCTATTAGCTAGCTAAGAGCCAATATGCCTTTCCCTACTTTTTCCTTTTTACTTTGAACTTTTTACTTAAAATTGCGTCCTTTGTCTTAACGAGCAAAGCGAGTGTTCGTCCCTCGTCTATCGGTGTCTAATCACCACCCTCTATTTCCGCTGCCTGGCGATCTCATGGCAAAAGATCGCGCAGGCTGTATTGACGTTCAAAGAAAGTTTTGCCCCTTGCATAGCAATACATGATTTCTCGTCAAGCATCTTTTGAATTTCAGGTGTTATCCCTGTAGCTTCAGCTCCAAGTACAAGCGCTAAAGGAAATTTTAATTTAAGCGAATTAATATCTTTTGCACCGGTATCAATCACCGCGCCCATTATATGAAACCCGCACCTTTTAGCTGCACTTAAAGCCTTTGCCATATCCGGGGCTCTGGCAACTTGGACATAGTTCTCCCCTCCGCTTGCCACATGCATTACCGCCTCTGTAATATGACAGGCCTCTTTTTCCGCAAGAATAACACAAAATTTTCCAAAGCAGGCAAGCGTGCGGATAATAACACCAAGATTCTGAGGATCATTTATCCGATCCAGAAACACAGGAGTAAGCTTGCTGTTTTCTTTCAGTAAATCATCTAAATCAGTATAAATAAATTTATCAACCCTGGCTACTATCCCCTGAACGTTTTTCGCCCTTTTCATATTCTCGATTTTCTCAGCGCCTTGACGCTCCGCAGAGATGCCTTCTGATGTGATAAGCGTTTGGATACGCGGGCTATTAAAATCAGCAGAGAAAAAAATCTTCCGGATACTTTCCGGGTTTACCTTCAAGCGTTCATATATGGATTTTTTACCGTAAAGAAGCATATAATTTTTAGCCATTTTAATACCTGCGTTTAAAAGCAAGCATCAGGATCCTTTGCACCAGCTTGTTAAAGGAAATGCCTGCTTTTTCCGCTGATTGGGATATTTCATCATTTTTAGCCAGATTCGGGTTGGCATTGGCTTCGATAATAAATGTACGCCCTCTTTGCGTAACCCGCACATCAAAGCGCGCGTAGCACTGCATATTTAAAACACGATAAGCGCGTTTACAGATTTCTTCCAGCTCTTCCTGAACACCGTTTGCCAATTTTCCGGGAAAAATATTCTTAAGGCCCCATTTTTTTCGATAATTTTTATCCCATTTAGCCTTGTAAGTGGCAATTCGCGGCTCTTCTTCACTTGTATTTGAGCCAAATTTCATCTCCCGAAACGGCAGTACCTGTATGCGTTTATTGCCGATTAAACTTACATACAATTCTCTGCCCGGGATATATTCCTCGGCAATCGCGTCCATATTCATTTTTTCATGGATAAACTTCACCCTCGCAACAAGCGCTTCCTCGCTATCAACCACCGATGCCTGAGAAATACCCCGCGATGCTTCATCAGCTAATGGCTTTACTACCAGCGGAAGCCGCAGTTTTTTTAAAAGCCATACTTTATGCCCCCTGTAAAAATCATGGAACCTGGGCACCCGTATTCTATGAAATCTCAGAATTTTTTTATGCAGCGCTTTATCATTGCAAAGAAATAATGTCTTTGATGAGGAACCTGTGTAGGGAATTCCAAGCATTTCCAGAAACCCGACAAAATTTTTATCTAAAGACGCCTTAGAATCAAAAACTTCCGCAAGGTTAAAAATTACATCCGGCCTGCTCTCCTTTATTTCTTCAAGCAGGATATTTAGATCTTTACATATTCCGAGCATCCTTACATCATGCCCGTTTTCAATAAGAGCATTATAAACGTGATTTTCTGTATTCCAATCCATTCCCTGGAATTCATCAACATAAGTATAATCCCGCGGCCGAGGTACAGGCGTGTCAAACACCAATAAAACTTTTAAGCGTTTTTTCATTTCTTCCCTTTTAACCTCCCTGTATACATATATTTCATCATTAAACTGCTGACATATGTTGAGATCTTTATCATTGCCAGAGCCTCATCATCAGCAACCACCAGATTTAAATCCTTACAGCGGATAATAAGAATTTTAAGCAGCCTGTCAATGATATATTTTTTCTCGCCTGTCCACTTCCAGGCAATATTAATCAGGTTCTTTCTGTACTTTTTTATCAGCGTATAAGCAAACAGCCTGGGTTTTTCATCCTGGGTTTTTTCCTGGAAGATGGTTTTTAAATTAAGATCATGAAAATCATGGAAATCCTCAGCATAAGCACGGCGTTTCTTCTTATAGTAATTACCAAGTGTGGAAGTAAGTTTTGATGCCTGCCAGTATTTTTTCCCTTTTTTTCTTAAAGGCTGTTTACTTTTCACATTTCGCATTAATTCATCGACAAACTTAAGCTTCTGCAATGCCTTCCAGCCTTTATACTCTTCTCTCCATTCTAGTCCCGGAGTAAGCCAAACCGAAAAAGTTTCCGCGAAATCCTCATCCGGGTGATACTGCGCGTAATGGTCTTCCAAATGCCTGACAAAACTTTTACTGAATGGACGAAAGCGGTAAGTGTCTTTATATTCTTTATAAAAATGGCCAAACAGCTCCTGCCATTTTTTCTTAGCATGAAGTTTATAGGCATAGTTTATGGCATGGCCTGTCTCATGGCGCAAAAGCTTCATACACCAGGCCTTTGTTCCGCCCTCGACATCAAGCATCATCTGTTTTTCAAGCCTCATCAGTACCGGATGAGCAAGAAAAAAAGGGATTCCTACAACAGGCTCCCCATCAGGCGCAAGCCATTCATCGGCAAGATAACAAACTGGTTTAAATTCTATCCCCTTATCATTAAGCTCGTTATAAAGCTCTTTGATGCATTCCTCCAGCCAGGTACCTTTAATACTTACCGGTAAATCCCGTATCCGGGCTTTGAGTAAATCCTCTTCTTGAATATCATCTAGAATAATTTTCTTTTTTATCATTACTTATGTTCCCTTTATAAATTTAAGTTAAAGAAAAAATATTCTTTAATACAATTATTCTACTATTTGTAATATTTAAATGCAAAACAAATATAACACTGGAAATCTCTGCTTTAAAAGAGTATAATTACAAAAAATATTTAAGAAAAAGGGAGGATTTATATAATGTATAAGGTCGTATTACTCAGACATGGAGAAAGCATCTGGAACAGGGAAAACAAGTTCACAGGCTGGACAGACGTGGATCTGTCAGAAAAGGGCATTGTTGAAGCTGAAGAGGCCGCAAAAACACTAAAAAGCAAAGGGTACAGTTTTGATATCGCTTTTACTTCTGTTTTAAAGCGCGCGATCAGAACGCTTTGGATCACGCTTGAGGGTATGGATTTAATGTGGATACCTGTTATTCGCTCCTGGAGATTAAATGAACGCCACTACGGCGCTTTACAGGGATTGAATAAGGCAGAGACAGCTGCTAAATACAGTGATGACCAAGTGCTTGTATGGAGAAGAAGCTATGACATTCCTCCTCCTGCGCTTAAAAAGACAGATTCGCGTTACCCGGGCAATGACCCGCGCTATAAAGATATGGATGAGAAGGATATCCCTTTAACCGAATGCTTAAAAGACACGGTGGCACGTTTTCTTCCTTACTGGCATGAAACTATTGCCCCTGCGATAAAATCCGGCAAAAAGGTTATTATTGCCGCTCATGGCAACAGTTTACGTGCTCTGGTAAAATACCTGGATAATGTCAGCGATGAGGCAATTGTAAAACTTAATATTCCTACAGGAATTCCGCTTGTATATGAGCTGGATGAAAATTTAAAGCCGATCAAGCATGATTATCTTGGCGATCCTGAAGCGATAGCAAACGCGATGAATGCCGTTGCTAATCAGGGAAAGGCCGAGGGAAAGCATTAGTTAATAGTTATGAATTATGAATTACAAGTTACGGAAAAAAGGTAAGCGGTTGCGATGCCCGCCTGTCCTCCTTGGAGGGTATCGGTTTAAAAGGCAATGGTAACTGCTAAAAGCGAATAGCGGGAAAGCTGGTTGGATTATGGCCGAGGGCTAATAGTAAAGTAGATTTAAGTTGAAAGATAAAAGTAACTAGTAACTCATAACTTGTAACTAATAACTGCAATGGCTCATGGCTGATAGCTTAAAATTAAGTAGCGAGTAGCCCCGCAAATACGGGATTTCTCTAGATATTAAATAATTGTTTTCTTAAAAGCAGCTATTAGTAACCAATATTAACTGTTTGTAACTGCTGCTAACGGAAAAATGTGTCAACTATCATAAAACAAGGCAAAAAAAGGGAGCGGTGTTAACGCTCCTTTTTTTTATAATTTACGCCAGAAATCATCCCAGGGGAAATTATTACCCGGGCAATCTGTGCTGGCTCCTTTTACCTGTCCATGCCCGATAATGTTTTTCTTGGGGATTTTATAATAGCTGCACAGGCGATTAATTAGATATACCAATGATTCCATCTGTTTTTCAGAAACACAGCCTTTATTAAAGTTTCCCACCAGGCAAACACCTATTGCCCGGAAATTCATATTTCCTGCTTTACAATGCGCCCCGTCTTGCTGTTTTATCCAGCGCGGAGATACTTCAATATGTCCAGCTTTTTTCCCCTGGGTTCCGTTATCAATAACAAAATGGTAACCAAGGCCTTTATCAAATCCCCTTGTTTCATGATTTCTGTGAAAGCCCAGCGCATTGCCCTCATCAGTCGCGCTGTGGTGGATTATAATATACTTCCATTGCTGAGAAGGATATAAGGAAACCACCGACTCTAGCGGAGCGGCGTCCGGTATACGTAAGCGATGTCCCATTTCAATCTGCTGCGAGCTTTTCAGTTTATTTGCTTTTACAATATCCTTAATATCAACATCATACATTTTACTGATGCGCCAGACTGTTTCTCCGGGAGCGACTACATGTATCGCATCCTGGCGAATCACCGGCCCCGGAAGAGAAGGGATACTTGGCGGCAGTCCCATATCAGGTGTTGCCGGTTTTACAGGAACGCGGGCGCAGGAACTAAACGTAAACGCGATTGCTAATACAAGAAGTAGCCTGAAAATCCTTTTCATAACGTCCAATCCTCTATTTATGTTCGTGTTTAGCCTCTTTAACAAACAATAATGGAAATACAATATCACTTATACAGCACGGCAGCCAGACCGCGGCAAACAAAAACAAAAATATTATAAAATAAAATAACATGCTCCCGGATTGTCCGCCAGCCATGATCACATGAAATAATGTAGCCCAAGTGCTAAGCAGAACATGTCCGTAGTGAGGGAATTTCGTACCTGGATTGTAATATGCTATCGTTATACCGATAATAGCCATAGCATTTATAAGCAGTGGTTGTTCCAGAAAACCGACATGAGCTTCTGCATGCGGCATTTTCAATAATACCTCTCCGACATAAGGCATCAGGGAATCACTTAAAGTCGCCACTCCTATGGCCCCGACATACCCGACAGCAAGAAGATAAAAAATATTACATTGTTTTCTATCCTGAGCGCATTGATATTGTTTATACATCGCTGCTGTAGCTATTGCGCTCAGAAGCACATGCAAAGGGTGAAAAACATAGAAAAGGCTTTCCGCTTTTTCATGGCCTAAATTTTTAAACAAAAACATAAAAATAATTCCGGTAAGCGCCCCGAAAAAGGTAAACGGCGCGTGCGCTTTAAGTTCTTTCACAATAATATTAAACATTTTATCCCCCCATCATTCTACGTTCCTTGAGTTAAGATACTCATCCGCGGCATAAGAGCTGCGCACATAAGAGCCGCTTTTTACACACAAAAACCCAAGCTCTAAAGCCTTGTTTTTATAATAGGTAAATTTAGCGGGATTAATAAAATCACGCACAGGAAAGTGCTTTTTACTCGGCGCAAGATACTGCCCCAGGCTTAAAAAATCACATCCCGTGCGCCTTAAATCACTCAGCACATCCAGAACTTCAGTTTCTGTTTCTCCCAGGCCCAGCATAAGGCCTGATTTTGTATATATATTTTTATTGAAATTTTTTGCTTTTGTTAAAACATCAAGAGACCGCTCATATTGCGCGCCCTGCCTTACCTTGCTATATAGCCGGGGGACGGTCTCAAGGTTATGGGCGAAAATATCCGGAGCCCCATGGATAACCTTTTTTATAGAACTACTGCTTCCCTTAAAATCAGGCACAAGCACCTCTACTTTTAAATCCTTGTCAACTGCTTTTAATGCCATTATCGTATCCGCGAAGGCCGCGGCTCCACCGTCTTCTATATCGTCACGGGTAACACTGGTAATAACAACATGCTTTAATCCTAATTTTTTTACCGCCTCTGCCACGCGCTTCGGCTCATCAAGGTCTATTTTATCAGGCACGCCGTTTTTAACCGCGCAGAAATCACAGCTTCTTGTGCATGAATTTCCCATAATAAGAAACGTTGCTACTTTTTTAGAAAAACACTCCCCGATATTAGGACACAATGCTTCTTTACAGACAGTATGCAGGTTATGCATTTGGAAGAGTTTATGCAGCTTGAGTGTTTCCTGCAAGCGAATTTTTTTATTAAGCCAATCAGGCTTTTGCTTCATCGCCCCTTGCATTTTTCTCCTTTAACCGCCTTCCTTTTTCATATTGCGGCATAGGCGGAAATAATTCCAATCCTCTGTTTTGTATTTCTTCCGGTGCAGCGTATGCGCTAAGTCCAGTTCATATTCGGAAAGAAAGCTCTTCAGTGCCTTTATAGAAAAAACCCTGGCAAATGATTTTTTAAGCTTGTTAACCCCTGCATCAAAATTAATCTCTTTTCCGCAAGCCTGAGAAAGCGAGATAATATTATTTTCAATATCCCCCAGCTTTCCCTTAAAACAGCGCTTAATCGCCGGAAAATTCAGGCGCAGCGGAATAGCACCATGCTGGAAAATAATATCGCCTTTTCTTTTTTGAGCATTACCGCCGAGTTTTTTACCATCGATCATCACATCAAAGTGTTCTCTTGTCGAATAACAAAATGATGCTGCCCGGCCGTGTAAATACTCTTGTGTATCACCGGCATAATAGGGCTTTAGCCCGAATTCCCGGTAGGCATCAAGAATAAAGTTTGTGATAACCCTAAAGCTTTTACGCACTGAATCAGGAAGCTCCAGATCCTGTTTTGAACACACCATGCTGTAAGTAATCTCAGCATCGTGGTATATCCCTTCTCCCCCGGTCATCCTTCTTACAAAAACAATATTCCTTGCACGCATGGACGCTAGATTAAGCGCTTCCAGCGGTTTTTGAGAAACACCGATAGAAACAGCCGGGATCTTCCAGCGGTAGAATCTTAATACAGGCATTTGCTTGTTAACATTATACGTTTGCAGCAGTGCCTCATCCACAGCCATATTCATATACGGATCTATATCAGGAGAAACAATCACTCGCCATGTTTTCATATTCAAAATCAAGATCCCGTTTAATCCCGCATGCTTTGAAACCTCGGCTTGAAAGCAGATGATGAAAACAACTCTACGGGATTCCGCTCAGAAATCCCGGGCTTTAGCCCGGGTGAGCTTCATTTTTCGGCTGCCATCTAAGCTTTAGATCTCTGGCTGCTTTAGTCTCATCAAGCCGTTTGACCGGCATATTCTCAGGCGCACGCTTTAATGCCTCCGGATCTGTTACGGCTAATCGCGCTGCCTCGATCATTTTATCGACAAACCAATCCAATGTTTCTTTTGATTCTGTTTCAGTAGGCTCGATCATAAGCGCTTCTTTAACAATCAAAGGAAAATATACAGTCGGCGGATGCATGCCGCAGCTTATAAGATATTTGGCAATATCCAGCGCACTTACCCCATTTTTTCTCTGAATATCCGCAGAAAGCACAAATTCATGCATACATATCCTGTCATAAGGCAAACTAAAGTGCCCTTTAAGCAGCACTCTGGCATAATTCGCGTTTAATACCGCTGCCTCAGACACAGCAATAAGTCCGGATTTGCCCAGCAATAAAATATACGCGTAGCTCTTCAGGATAACCCCGAAATTTCCGTAAAAAGGAGCGATAAATCCAAGCGATTTCGGCCGGTTATAATCAAGGGCAAATGTCCCGTCACTGCGCTTTACAACCTGTGAAATAGGCAGATACTCCTTAAGCTTCTTACTGACCCCGACAGGGCCTGCTCCCGGGCCTCCTCCTCCGTGCGGCGCGGCAAAAGTCTTATGAAGATTAAGATGCACGATATCAAAGCCCAGATCGCCCGGGCGCGCTTTACCCAAAATAGCATTAAGGTTTGCCCCGTCATAATACACCAAAGCCCCTGCCTTATGCGCCTCGCCGCAGATCTCCTGGATCTGATGGTTAAAAATCCCCAGGGTATTGGGACAGGTCAGCATAACCGCGGCCACGTCTTTAGTTAACTTTTCCCTGAACTTTTCGATATCCATACAGCCGTTTTCATTCGTAGGGATAACAATGACTTCATAACCGGCTATCGCCGCGCTTGCCGGATTTGTCCCGTGTGAAGAATCAGGCACAATAATATATTTCTTCTTTTCTCCTCTGTGCCGGTGATAAGCAGCAATAATCATTGCCCCGGTAAGCTCTCCGTGCGCGCCGGCTAAAGGCTGCATGGTAAAAGCATCCATACCGGTAATCGCACAAAGCAATTTTTCTGTTTTATAAATAACCTCCAGAGACCCCTGGGCAAGGATTCCCCCGCCGCGCAGTTGAGGGATCAGAGGGTGCAGGTCGGTAAATCCTTGCATCGCGGCAATTTTTTCCGTAAATTTAGGATTATACTTCATGGTGCATGACCCCAGAGGATAAAAATTAGTATCCACAGAAAAATTCATTCTCGACAGATTTGTGTAATGCCTTACAACATCAAGTTCTGAGGCCTCAGGAAGCTGAGCGTCCTTTTTTCTTCTGTACCTACTATCAAGTTTAGCCGCAGCTGGTACTCCTGGGGCGGGCATTTTTAGGCCTGTTCTTCCCTTAATACTTTTCTCAAATATTAATCGCATAAAACCGCCTCTAAACTTTGCGCGCATTTAATAATTTCTTCTTTTGTCCTTTTTTCCGTAACATTGACCAGCAGGTATTTATCCATTCCTTTATAAAATCTGCTTAAAGGAAATCCGCAGGCAAAGCCTTTATCGATCATTCTATTAACAACCTCCTGGGCATTTTCCGGCAGGAGAACGGTAAACTCGTTAAACGTAGGCGAACTTCTTTTTACTGTAACTCCCGGTATCGTATCAAAGATACTTTTAGCAAATTCACTTTTTTGAAAGTTTGTTTCAGCTAATTCTTTAAAACCCTGTTTTCCGATAAGGCAAAGGTATATAACCGCGCGCAAGGCACATAGGGCTTCATTGCTGCAAATATTAGAGGTTGCTTTTTCCCGCCTGATATGCTGTTCTCTTGCCTGCAGGGTGAGCACAAACCCCCTTTTATTATCAATATCTACTGTTTCTCCCACAACCCTGCCGGGCATTTTCCGAACATACTCTTTTTTTACAGCCATAAACCCAAGATACGGGCCTCCGAAAGACAAGGGAAGCCCTAAACTCTGGCCTTCTCCTGTAGCAATATCCACACCCATCTCCGCCGGGGTTTTCAAAATTCCCAAGGCAATGGGATAAACAGATTGCACAACCAAAGCACCGTGCTCATGGGCCTTTTTCACAATATCAGAGTGATCATCAATCACGCCGAAAAAGTTTGGATTCTGCAGGATAACAGCCGCGGTTTTATCATCTATATGTTTATAAATTTCCTCGCGGCAGCTTTGGCCGTGCACAACAGGAGTTTCCACAAATTCAACGGCAAGATTGCAGGTATAGCTGTACAAAAGGCTTCGATATACAAGATTAACCCCGCTGTCAACAATGATCTTCCTTTTTCCAGTTATGCGCACCGCCATCATTGCCGCCTCATATAGAGCTGTACCTCCGTCATATAAAGAGGCATTGGCAGCATCAAGTGCGGTAAGTTCACAAATAGCACTCTGATATTCAAATATTGCCTGAAGCCAGCCCTGAGAACATTCCGGCTGATAAGGAGTATATGCCGTATAGAATTCCGCACGATTACTTAAGGCATCAACAGCGCTCGGGATATAGTGATCATAAAAACCAGCCCCCAGGAAATTTACAAGATTAGCCGCGTTTTTTGAGCTAAGTTTTTTAAAATACTCCATGACTTCAAACTCTGACTTGCCCTCGGGGATATCAAAAGACGCCGCTCTGAGTTCAG
>JAKLQT010000252.1 GCA_022013205.1 Candidatus Omnitrophota bacterium
ACACTTCCTTTGTTTCTCAAGAGGAAGATACTATCCAAAAGACACAAATCTTTGCCAAAAAAAATTTATTTTTTAAACAAACTGCGGAACTTGGGCTAAGGGGCTAGCTCTCCAAAGTGCAACCTATGACCATACCTGCACCTACGAGGTGCAGGTATGGTCAACTCCATAATTTGTTTTAACAAAATAAACAGGATTTTGCTCCCAAATACCTTTCTTGTTAACTTTTTTAATTGAATCTATCTCTGGGTCGGTAAAATCGAAATACATAACGCATTTTTTTTGAAAGTAATTTCCTATTGGTAAACACTAATAATAATGTTTTTCCATAGAATCCAAATAATGCTACAAAAGAAAAGTATAGAAAAAATACTAATGTAGGATTAAAAACATATTTGATTAATAATTTTGATATTTGTTTTGATTTGATCACTTTTTTTGATTTTAACTAAGTTTCTCTACCTAACGAGTCTGTTTTTAGTTATATTATAATGCGATTTTTTCATTCAACAACCTATTTCGCCTCGTTTGTCCTGATTTTTGCCGGATATTTTGCCAAAGGTTGTATGATCTTATGAAAACCGGGCCGTAACGAAATTAATAAACGGTGAATCTAATTGAATATTTTTATCTGGAAGGTAATTTCTTTTACGGAAGGACAAAATTAAGAAATTTTTTCTAATTCAACCGCTATCCCACCGCAGCATGATGAAAATCTTTTTATCCCGCATGCTTTGAAAATCCCGGCTTTAGCCCGGGTGAGCTTCATTTTATTTTTCTAAAAATAAAGACAGCAATTACAATTACGATGATTATAAACAAGATCGTCCGCGTAATTATCTGGGCTGAAGGTTCTTGCCCTTTTTGACTTAACCCGGATATGAGTCCGCCGATTAATGTTCCGACGCCGACAATTAATCCTGTTTTCAGTCCTTCTTTTATAAAGTTATCCATGTTTTTCCTCTTAACTATTGCTCTAAAGATTTTAATTTCTCATAATATTCTTTTAGTACATAAAATATTTTCTTGGGCTTGCGCTGTGCGTCAACAACTCCAAAATACTCTTCATTTGCCACATCATCCGGATGCCCGCCAATCAGAACAAATCCCTGTGTATTATATTTTTGATAACAGTCTCTCTGATCCGGATCCTCGTAATCAACTATTCCGCCTAAATTAACATGATAAGAGCCGGCCTTCCATAAGCTATCATTAAACTCATGCACCAGGCCTCCTAAGCAAATTTTATCTTTATCTACAGCTGATAAATTTTTGGTAAGCTCATCCCATAAAACAATTATACAGTCTGCCTGCAAAACCTCATCTTTTATGCCGCTGCAATCTACTGCCTGAAATTCATTTACACATTTATACTCTTTGGTATTGAATGAATCTGTGCCAAACTCACTGATATACACAGGCTTATCCGATAACTCTTTCCATTGCTGAAAAAGATTACGAAAGCTCTTGCCTCGATAGATATTAAGCCCCCAGATATCCACGGCCGGACACTCCTTGAGAATTGCCGCAATTGTATTCTGTTTTACCTCATCAATGAATCTATCACCCAAAGAAGAAGACACCGGATGCAGGGTATCGATCTCCTTTATTTTTAACGCGGCATTTTGAGTAGCTAAAGCAGCTTCGGATACTGTTTCATAACCATAATATTTATTGCGGTCAAGATTCCATTCATTACCTAAAGACCACATTAGAATTGCCGGATGATCTTTATACATATTTACTACCTCAAGATATCTGTTGTTTTCCAAATCTTTCTTTGAAGCAGCTACAGTCATAATCACCATGATTCCATGCTTATATAACTCATCCAGTATCCGCAGGTCAGATTCCCCTTCTTCACCGAAATCTGAATATACACGTACTGTATTGACGTTCATTTTTTTCATCAGGGGAATATCAGCAGCATAATATTTTTTATACTGAAGGGCGAACCAGTAACAAAAAAGCTCATGCCCCTGAGGTTCTCTTCCCGGCCAATTAAAAAAGAATCCATAAGAGACCTCTTCCTCAGGAGCATACGGATTCGGCCCATAATGAGGAGCTTTTGTTGCCGCAGCCCAGCTCAAACCTTTAATGATATAAGGGCGAGCAGCAGGCAAAACTCCATCTTCCTGCCGTAGTGCGACCATAAGCCTGTTGCCTATAATAGTAATTTGGCTCGCAGTCCGAGGAACCTCGGCAAAAACCTCCGCGCAAGCAATAACAAGGTGTAATAAAACAATTATTATACCTGCCAAGGCAAGCCTGGCAGCTACATGATAATTTAGCTTATTCATTTTATTTTTATTTTCATCTCCTACCCCATTGTGGTGTTGGGGATCAATAATCACACTAATCTGATTAACATAAAAATGATACTCTTAAGCTATCAGTTAGTCAATAAAAAAGAGATATAGTAACCGATGAGTTATAGGGGGATTATTTCTTTGTGAGCAGCTCGCTGCGGATGTACCCTAAGGCTCGCGGCTAAAAGAACTGTTTAATCTCTTGACAAGAAGTTTGTGTAAGTGGTAAAATTAAACATTAATTAAAATCATAACTTATGAAAAATAGAGCGTTTACATATATTGAGGTGCTGTTGAGTGTGACAATACTCGGGTTAGTGTTAATACCCTTGCTTTCCCAGTTTTATACCGGATTTCAGGGCAATGTAACTGCTGAACTGGTTACACAGTCGATTGATCTCGCGGATGAGATGATGGAAGAGATAAAAAGCCGGTGCTTTGATGAAAATGCCTTCCCTGATGAACCGGTAGCCCCTGGAGCGCTGGGAGTTGATCCCGGTGAAACCTCAAATGACCGCACTACCTTCGATGACGTGGATGATTACCATAACTGGCAGAAGTCTCCCCCGCAGGCTATAGACGGTACTGTGCTTACGAACTTTTCTGAATTTAGCCGCGGCGTTAATGTTGAATATGTAACTGTAAGCGGCGCGGACTGGATTTCCTTTGCAACAACAACTTATTATAAAAGAATAACTGTGATTGTTTCTCATCCAAAAATAAGCGACCGCAGATTGGAGACTATAGTTTCTCATTACTGATACATTATGAAAATTAAAATCAGCAGTAAAATCATTCCTGATGAAAAAGGATTTACCCCGTTAGAGAAAGCCGCTGCTTTTAATCGGCGGCTGTTACTGGTTGAAAGCGATGCGCCGCAGACCGTTAGAGAACGAAGTTCTCTAACGGGGTTTACACTTATAGAATTGCTGGTTGTTTTAGCAATTCTAGCCATTGTCATGTTCCCTATCTATGAATTTCTTAGACAAGGCGCTCTTTCCTGGCAGTTAGGTGAAAATAAAACAGAGGTTGTGCAGAACGCGAGAATCGGCCTTGATAAGATGTGTGGTGAAATAAAGCATGCCATAGAAATTTATTCCATTACACCTTTACAAATACGTTTCTGGTGGAAAGACATAAATGCCGATGATATAGCGGATGCTGATGAAATTCTAACATTTAGCTGGAGCGGAACCGGCAATGATGATCTTACCCGTAAACTTGATTCAGAAATACAGCCGACCCCTATCGCGAATTATGTGGATGATTTCGAGCTAAGATACTTTGATGATTCCGGAATAGAAACAGCTGTCTTAGACGCGATCCAGTTTATCACAGCTAATCTGAGAATAAAAAAAACAGTTCAGGGCCATGATTATATCTCCCAGATGCGTAAATCAATCTTTCCGAGAAATTTATTATTATGAAAATCACTATAAAAAATAATAAAGGTTTTGCGCTGCTTCTGACGCTTATAGTGATGATGATACTGTTTATTTTCGGCGCTGCTTACCTTACTTCAATGATTTCAGAAACCGGTATAGCCCGTAATCAGGAAAAAAGCGAGCTGGCTTTTTTTATTGCTGAATCAGGCCTTGAGAGAGCGATAAGACTGCTGGTAGAAGACAATACCTGGAGAACCGCCGCTCTAACTGAAAACATGACGGATGGATTTTACGAGCTTGAGGTTGTTGATGATCCTGTTGATCCTGAAAAAATACGTATTACCTCAACAGGATATGCCGGCCCTGCCAGCCGCACAACAAGGATTACGCTTATAATTACCAGCGGTTTCAGCTACGCGTTGTTCTCAGCCGATACAACTGATCCGGTGGTCGCGGATATTGATTGCAGCACAGCAAGCGGCAGTGTCAGTGGTGATGTTCACGCCAACGGCACAGCGCTTATGGGCGGAGTATCTATAAGCGGTGAGCTTACTCAGGGTGAACTGGGGGATCCGATACTGAGCATGATCGAGATTGATATGTCTTTTCATCGGGCGAACGCGACTGTTATTTATCCCGGCGGCACTGTGATTAATGCCCAAAGAATCCAAAACCAGCTTATCTATGTCGAAGGTGATGTAACCATTGATTGTTCTGGTAACAAGGGGGTGACTTTTGTCCAGACTTCCCTTATTGCTGAGGGAGATATCAATATAATCGGTGGGAATACCTTAAAAATTGATGAATATAATTATCCCGGCCAGGGAAAAGTTGTATCTCTGGCTACAAAAACAGGAAATATTACCTCAACAGACGCAAGCAAGATTCAGGAGCGGGATATTAAAGGGCTGCTTTTTTCAGAGCAAGGAACAATAGACTTTGATTACCTGAAGATTGACGCGGCAGTTTATGCCAACAATATGGTTTTCCGCTACGCTCTGGATGTTGACTATAAGGTTAAGCGCTTTCCTACAATTGGCTTTGTATTCGGTACACAGTTTTTTAAATGGGAAGAGGTTTTTTAAAGACATCCTTTAACGAGAAACTAGTAGGATGTCTGGTATAATCCAGCTTATGTATGAGGATTATACCAGCGGAAGAATTATGAGCGAATTAATGTTAAATGATTTAATTAATGAAATGAATGAGAAAAAAGCCGCAAGTATGCATATAAGCGCGGGCCTGCCTCCGCTTTTTAATATACACGGCAGGCTAATACCGGCCCCCCTTGCAGAGAAACTGAAGGAGAAGGTTATTGATGATATCGCCTTCAAACTTATGAATGCCTATCAGAAGGATGTTTTCAATAAGCACAATTCTGTCAACTTTACCTGGAATACCAGTGAAAAAGACAGGATCAGGATAACCTTTTTCAGGCAAAGGGGATTAGTCAGCGGAGTCTTTCGGCCGCTTTCAAAGGTTATCCCTACAATCAAGGGGCTTAACCTGCCTGAATCTTTGAGCAATCTACTGAAAATTCGCCACGGTATGATAATAATCGGAGGCCCGGCCGGAAGCGGAAAATCAAGCACTCTAGCCGCGATTCTAAATGAAATTAACCGTAAGCGGGGCGCGCATATTTTAACTATAGAAGATCCTATTGAGTATTTTTTTACTCCGGATAAATCCTTAATCTCCCAGCGTGAAATCGGTATAGATTCGGAAAGTTTCCCCAAGGCCATGCGAGAGGCAATACGGCAGGACGCGGATGTGATCATGATTAGTGAAATGCGTGATCTTGAAACCGTTCGTATCGCTTTGAACGCGGCAGAAGCCGGAACACTGGTTATCGGGACTATGCCGACCTCTGACTGTGTACAGACGATAACGCGTCTCATTGGGATGTTTCCCTCTGAATCTCAGAATCAGGCTCGGACTCAGGCCGCGGCTGTTCTTAACGCGATAGTATGCCAGCAGTTAGTAATGCGTTTTGACCAGGAAGCCAGATTGCCTGCTGTTGAGATCCTGTTTTCAACACAGGCTGTCCGCAATCTTATCCGGGAACGGAAATTTCACCAGATATATTCTGTTATTGAAAACAGTAATGATAATGGCATGCAGACATTGGATCAATCTCTGCAGAAACTTTATAAATATAACGCAATATCTAATTTAGAGGTTGTAACCAAAGCCCTGAAGCCGGAGCAGCTGCAGAAAAAAATGTATACAGCCGCAAAGAACGAGATTCCTGAAGCGGATACCGGAGCGGGATTTTCTGATAAGGGCGAAGATATCATTACAATCGAAAAAAAAAATAATCCGGTATCGGGCTGATTTTTCACCAGGACAGGAAGGATTTTGGACATCATCGGCCGCGGTTAGTTTTCATGACCAGGGTATGCTTTTATCCAAAGCTTCGGGTACTTCCCTGAACAGGCTTTATGTTTCTGATTTTAATATTGTAAGTAAGAAAAAACCGTCTTTTGCTTTGCCGCACCAATTGCTTATTCGTTTTAAACTCGATATAGGCCAAAATAATATACCCGAAGAAGAACAGGCGCGGCTTATGATTAAGCTGTTTACTCACCCGCCAAAGGATAATCCAACAGCTTTTAACAAAATTAACCTGTCCTTCCCCTTGCTTATTGATGAAAAATGGCACACGTGGGTGATTAATATACCGGATGAGGCGGCAGATAAAATGCTGAAAATTTCTATGCTCGAGTTCCCGGTCAGCTTGACAAAAGTAACCATAAGCGATATCATATTCTTTTAAAAGACAGCTTATTAGGATGTCTTTAATTAATAATCATGGGAATCAGGTATAATCCAACTTATGCCTGAGGATTATAACCAGGAGTTACGATGACAATTTTTGACATAATAGACGAGGTAATTGAAAAAAAAGCCTCAGATTTACATATTATTGCCGGCGCCCCGCCGGCTCTGCGCATAAATGGAGAATTGTTTTTTACGAATAAAGATAAACTTACCCCCGAAGATGTGAAAAAACTTAGTTATGAACTTATAAACGATGAACGCAGGGAAAAATTCGAAAAAGAAAGTGAACTGGATTTTTCTTATTCTTATTTTAACGAAAAACGTAATCTTTTCTGCCGCTTCAGAGTGAATCTATATATCCAGCGCGGCAGTGTAGCCCTGGCGCTGCGTTTTATCAGCAACCAAGTCCTTAGTTTTGCCAATCTTGGACTCCCGATAGTTTTAAAAGATATCGCCAGGCAAAAACGCGGCTTGATTTTGATAACAGGATCCACAGGCAGCGGTAAGTCAACAACTCTTGCGGCAATTGTAGATTTAATTAACTCAGAGCGCAGCTGTCATATTCTTACCCTTGAAGATCCAATTGAATATTTTCACTCGCATAAAAAATCCCTTGTTTCTCAAAGAGAGATCGGACAAGATACCGCTTCTTTCTCCCTGGCCTTACGCGAAGCCTTAAGACAGGACCCGGATGTTATTCTTGTGGGAGAAATGCGTGATTTAGAAACTATAAGTATTGCTATTACAGCCGCGGAAACCGGGCATTTGGTGCTCGCGACACTGCACACTACTGACGCGGTACAGACAATAGATAGAATTATTGACGTCTTCCCCCCTCATCAGCAGCAGCAGATCCGCACGCAGATATCGATCACATTACAGGCAGTTGTTTCTCAGCATCTGGTCATGTGTTCTGATGAAACAGGCCGCGTGCCGTGTCTGGAAATTATGATCGTGAACTCAGCCATAAGGAATCTTATTCGGGAAGGAAAAACATACCAGATATATTCTGTGATTGAAACTGCCCGTGATCAGGGCATGCAGACTCTTGACCAGGCACTGCAGGATCTGATAATTAATAAGAAAATATTAAGTGATGAGGCTTTACAAATTACGCGCGATCCTGACAATCTAAAGAAACGACTGAAAAACAGTTAACCTTATTTTTACTCTTTTTCCCCGAAAACCTCGGCGCTAAAAATAAAAATCTTTGCTCCTTTTTTCCAATCATCGCGGTTTAGCCCTGCTTTAACGCATGTTTGTTCCAAAAACTGCTCTGTGTTCCAGCCGTATTCAGCCGCGACCTGGGGTAATAGAAGCCCGGAGGCAAATCCTTTTCTTATTATAATTCCGTGTGTTCCGACTTTAATTTTGCTTATATCAGTAATTTGCTCAATCGGGCTCATTACAGAAATTTCCAGGCCAATGGAATCCAGCTCACTTTCACTTACGCTTGGAAAACGCGGATCAGCTGTCGCAGCTTCAATAGCCATATCGCAAATTACTTTGATTAGCGGTTCATCAGCGGCTATTCTTCCGATGCACCCGCGCAGCCTGCCGCTTTTCTTTAAAGTGACAAAAGCTCCTCTTTTTTCCAAAAACAGGGCATCATCTGTTTGAATTTTCTGGCGTTGGCCTGATTTAAGATAATCCCGGATCGATTTTCTGGCCATTGAAAAAAGTTCACTTTTTTGTGTCTGTGTTAACATACCAGTGCCTCCTTCTGGAATTATATCCTGTGTTTTTTTTGGTGATCGTGAGTATATAACGCTGCTGTAGCCCACTACCCTGTCAGTTGATGAGTTTGTCGTGTCCGCGGATGTGGCATATGCCAGTATATCCGCCTGATCTGCGCCGATTTTTTTCATTGTAAGCATGAGCGTTATCACCGCGGCATGGCCGCATAATTCGCAGTTTCCTGATGATAGATTATCGAAAAAAGAACGGGCGTCATTATCGGCTATTAAAGAAAGCGTGTTTTTGTCGATAGCATTCGCTTTCCTTTGGCTGTGAAAATGAGACATATCCGTACTTGCCACGATAAGGACATCATCTCTTTGGGATATCAGTTGAGCTAAAATATCTGAAATCTCTTCATAAAACGAGTATGAACTGCCGGATATAATAACCGGCACGATCGAAAAGTTACGCAGGCTTTTTTGCAAAAAAGGTATCTGAACCTCAAGGGCATGCTCTTTTTCAAAAACCTCAGGCCGGAAATCAAAATGACTTTTGTTTTTTAATAGTTCGTTCGTAAAAGCAGAATCAACCGGAACAAGCCCTAAGGGTGTTTTGAACGAACCGCTTTTATACACAGCTGCTTTTTTTAGATGATGATAATGGCTTGGCGAGAGAATAATAACGGTTGAATAATTTTTCATATAAATCGCTTTATAGGCACTCGCCGCGATCTTGCCTGAATAAATGTATCCGGCATGCGGAGAAATAATACCGTATATATAATTTGCTGTTTTTTTAGGGTTTGTACTAGCGAGCATCTGTTCAATCATGCTTGATAATTTTTTTTCCTCAGCGGGATAAAAATACCCGCTGACGTTAGATTCTTTAACAAGCTGCTTTTGCGCCAAACCAGCCCTGAGACTGCAAGCCGCGAAAACTGCTAATATGCTTAGAACTGTGAAAATTTTTTTCATACAAAAACTCCGGCAATTGACTCATTACAATAAGGGCAGATGCTTCCATTTAAAACATTCTTCACTATGGTGTATCCTGCTCTTTTGATCAACTCTTTTTTACACTTAGGGCAATAGGTACTTTCCGCGGGGTTCCCCGGGAGATTGCCTATATAGGAGAATTTCAGCCCTGAGTCAATCGCGATCTTATGGGCTGATTCTAAGGTGCTCACTGGTGTCGGCGGCAGGGTTGAGAGTTTGTAAATCGGGAAAAAACGTGAAAAATGTACCGGGACATCAGGCCCCAGATTCTTATATATCCACTCGCACATTTTTCTTATCTGATCCGGATTATCGTTTAAGGAAGGTACGATAAGGTTTGTAAGTTCAAGCCAGACCCCCATCTCCTTTTTTATAATAATCAGGTTTTCAAGAATCTGCTTTAGGCTCCCAGAGCAGACTTGGCTGTAATATTCTTCACTAAAAGCCTTTAAATCAACATTTATAGCGTTCAGATGAGTACAGATCCCGCGTAAAGGAACCGGGTTTACATAGCCGTTTGTATGCATAACATTTTTAGTCCCGTTCTTTTTGGCAATAACAGCTGTATCAAGGGCGAACTCATACCATACCATTGGTTCTGTGTATGTGTAGGCAATGCTGCGTGATTTTGTCTGTACAGCTTTTAAGGCAATATCCTCAGGAGATAAATAAACGGCCTCAACCTGTTCAGGGGCAGCCTGAGAAATCTGCCAGTTCTGACAGAACTTACACCTGAGATTACAGCCTGCCGTAGCTATAGAAAGTGATCTGGAGCCGGGAAGGAAATGGAAAAAAGGTTTTTTTTCTATAGGGTCAATATGCACCGCACAAGGATTGGCATAAACAATATTAAAGAATTTTCCTTTTTTATTCTCTTTGATTCGGCAAAAACCGCGCTTACCGTCTTTAACTGTGCAATTATGCGGGCAGTGCAGGCATTGAACACTGTTGTCTTTAAGTGTTTTGTAGTATAAAGCTTCTTTTTCTCTAACAGAGGCGTAAACAAAGCCCAGGCCTTTGCTCAGCATGTATCCGCCTGAACAAATTCCTAGTTTTATGAAGTCCCGCCTCCTGATATGCATTGCTTTTTTCCCTTCTTAAAGCAAATCTTTCAACAACGGCCGTAGGAGAGTTTTAATTGCTACCAGGCAGATAATACCGATAATAACTACTAGAACAGATCTCACCTCGCATTTGTTAAGAAAAAGCCCCATGGCTAAACCGGCCGCGGGCGGATGTTCCGTATTGGTCACGACCATAAGAAATACGGATAACCCGACAGAAAGAGAACAAAAGATCACATAGGAGTTTTTTGCTATAAATTCTATGTTTTGCAGAGCAGGGAGAATTGATAAATAATGACACAGGCATCCAACAACTATTCCGGCTAAATAACCGCCGATAAGCTTGCGTGCTGAAGAAACATCTCCTGCCGGCATAGTGAACGCGATAAAGGCGCTTGAGCCAAGAGCGGCGATAACAGCCGCGTTTGTGGCCACATCAAGCAAAAGTAAAACCAGAAATGCCGCGGTTGCAGCTAAGAGAGATTGGAGTATGTATTCTTTTTTGTTCTTTCTGAATTTGGGATCAAAAGTAATCATTTGTTTTCAGCTTCCTTATGGCTGGATTCATCGCACATGCGCTTAAGGTTTTTTTGAAGTGAATTGATCCCCTGAAAAAGCATGATAAATCCGATGGTAAATAATAAAATATGAAGCTTAGGCAATTGTAAAGATTTAACCCTTCTAATTACCAGATACGCGTTATAAGGCGCTACCCATTGCCCATGAGCTATGTAATTGAGTGATCCGTAGAAATCCTTCTTAAAACGGTGTGTGCCCAGCTGATAATATTGGCCCTGTCCGGAGCTGTTGCGCAAATAACCGAGGTTGAAGTCACTGTGCCATGTAGTTTTCTCGCGTGAAGTGAGATCATCAATAATAACGCTTAATTGAAAATCTTTGTTTTCGATTCTTCGGTCAGGGACTTTTAACCAGAACGAAAGCACCTCATCTGTTCTGGCGCTGAATGTTCCGGCAATATCCTGATTATTTTTAAGCGATAAACGCACAGGAAAAGTATAAGCGTCCTCATATAGCCCGTTTGTAATACTGATAATTCCAAAAACAAGGCTTGTAATAAAAAGTGTGCCGCCAACAATCGTAACAAAAATTCCTAAAATAAATTTTTCTTTAGGTACCATGGAATCCCCACTCTATAGTATTAGCGCTTTATTTTAGCACAATTCTAATAATTAGGCAATTTTAAGAATTATTAGTAACCTTAGCGAATCAGCCATTGATGTACGCAAGCCCCTGCAAACCAAACGCTTGCACTTAAAGCCATCGTTATTATAAATGGAAGGTGTTTTTTAATGCAAATGACAATTATAGAGATGCTGATAAAAATTTTAACTACTAATTGCACTGGCATCTCCGGTTTTTATGGATTTAGAAGCCAGCTTCCTGTAAAGGGCAGCGTGGGCTATAATTGTTGTGGGAATAGAGACAATTAAGCCGATGCCTAATACTAAAGCCCCTAAAAAATTTATAAAGCCAACCAATATTGCGAACTTAATAAGCCGTAGTTTTATCCCGTGGGTTATCCGCGCGCTCTCTTTTAGCGCTTCAATTGGGCCAAGTTTTTTATCGACAATAAAGTATCCGAAGAATTGAAATTTGAGAAACCAGACGATCCCGGGAATTACCAGTATTAATATCCCCAAAGTAGTAAGCAAAGAGAAAAGTATAAATCCGACCGTGTAGTTTAAAAAAATATCAAAATTATAAAAAAAAACTGCATAACCAGGAGTTTTATCATCACAGATATCAAGCGCTACCTTAATCAGCCCCAGTCCTACGACAAGGTCAACAAAGCATGACAGCGCATAAATTAAAAACATGCTTTCGTTTGTTCTGCTGGGTGTGTTTTTAAAAAAAGCGAGCAAAAGGTTTACAGCGAATATTATCAGGAATAAACCGCAGAAGAGGACTAAAAATTTTTTTGCTTTCATCCAGCCGAAGCTGAAAATTTCTTTAGCAGAAAAAGTTTCCATATTCATAAATATGCCTCCTTTAAAATATTTGCTATCAATTAGAAATTCCACTCTTTTTGCTCAATAGAGCCCTTAAACTTTTCCCATCGCCGCACTTTTTCTAAGACCCGTTTCTGGCGCTTGTTAAGCTCATTTAGCGCATTATCCTTTCTTATGCGTTTGATGAACCAGATATCATGAGTGGTAGGCTGCGGCGGTTTTTTCATATTATGGATTATACCATAAAAGCTGGTATTTTTAAAGATAGTAAGCGCTTGTTCTTAAAAGATAAAGAACCTGGGGAAAATGGTATGAGGCGAAAGTGTTGGATAGCCTGAATTTTGACAGGGGCTTATTTTACCCGGCCTATATAAGAGAGAATTTCATTGAAATTATAAGTGGGGCTGCCGACCATTCTACCGTCGCGGCCGAATACTCTTACATCCGGAATGCTTCTTATACCGTATTGTATTGTTACCGGAGTTCCCCACTTTACAATATCGATCTTTCTCAGGTATATGTCAGCATCTTTCCTGGCAAGATGCTCCAGGTAGGGTGACAACTTTTTACAGGGGCCGCACCAGTCTGCATAAAAATCAATAAGCGTTATTTTACCTGGGACAAGAACATCCTTTAGATCAACCAGCTTGCCGCCGTCCTTGAATATAAGAACAGGCTGCTGCATTGTCTGGGTTTTTTCTATCTGCTTTTTCTCGGTTTTTGTTATCCAGGCGTCTTTATACTCAGTAAGCCCCTTTGCTTCCTGAGCCTCTTTAAATTTAGATTCCATTTTCCGATCTTCAAGCCGCATTTCAAAATTCGGATCGATTTGATCCACTACCCCGTCAATAAATACGATCATCCCGCCCGGATAACTGAGAATTTCCTCGTTTCCGGTGTTTATTATGCCGGTAGGCTCACCGTATTTATTAATAACCTCAGCCCGGGTACTCCCCTTTTCAATTTTAGCAAATAGCACGGAGTTAAAAACCAGTAAACAGGAACAGGTTAAAATCGTAAGGAGAAGTATGTAAGGTATCCTGATATTTTTCATGTTTTCATTATAACATATTGTTAAAATAAAGGCAGGTTTTTTTATCTATCTGCTTTTAAATTATTTGGTTGTTTTTTGTTTAGGTTGGTAAAAGGCAAAATTCACCTCAAGTGTTAAAAATATTGACATTGATAACGTTTTTATTTATAGTATTTTACATGTTCCTGGGGTCATAGCTCTCACCTACGCCAAAGGCTTCGGTGAGCAGGCAGCCGGGAGCTGGTTGTAAAAATGAACATTTTCGTTTTAAAGGGGTCATAGCTCAGCTGGGAGAGCGCCTCGTTCGCAACGAGGAGGCCGGGGGTTCGAGTCCCCCTGACTCCACCATTCGACTCCTCACTAATGCTCGTCGCTCATGGTAAACCTCAAATTAAGAGATGAGAACCCAAAAAAGCAAAAAAACATCAGCATTAGCTTTGTTCGGATCTTAAGATTCTTCTGGTACAGATTAAGCATTCGCGCCTTCCCTAATCTTTAACCAGCTACGCACGCTTTTTTTGTCTGGGGGGGAGTAAAGGGCAACAATTCATAGGGTTACCTCTTTTTTGTTAGGTTAATTTTTAATTATCCTGGCGGATATTAATGATTTTAAGGTGAGCTTTTTTAACAACGTCCTGTCTGAAAACAACTGAAATCTTAATTACTTTCTTCTTTAGCATAAGTTTTGATTTGATTACGGCCTTCCTGCTTAGCCTTATATAAGGCTTTATCTGCTTGAAACATCAAATCATTTGTATCTTTTATAGTTTCCGAAAAAGCGGTTATTCCGCAGCTTATCGTAATACCAGGAACACTATCATCTTTTTCTGTTTCAGAGGTGCCGATAAAACGGCGCACTCTCTGCGCGGTTGCATATGCACCGTTTAAATCCGTTTCTGTAAGTAATAAAGCAAACTCATCTCCTCCATATCGGCATATTATATCTGAAGTACGGATATTTTTACGCATAATTTTCGCTACATTTTTTAAGACACGATCCCCGGCAAGGTGTCCAAAATTATCATTAATCGTTTTAAAATAGTCTATATCTAAAAGCGCACAACAAAAGTTATTTTTATATCGCCTGCCCCTGTCACATTCATCACGCAGCCGCTGCTGAAAATAACGCCGGTTATAAACATCCGTAAGCTCATCATAAAATGACAAATTAACTATTTTATCAATCTTTCGTTTTGCATTCAAAAGATTCTTGATCCGGACTAATAATTCACGTTCATCCGGGCTTTTAGTTAAAAAATCAGCCGCGCCTACTTCTAATCCGATTAATTTTTCATTAATTGTACTCACTGAAGTATAAAAAAGTATAGGCATACTGACCAATAAATCATTTTCTCGTATGCGCCGGCATACTTCAAAGCCATCAATGTCAGGAAGCAATATATCCAGGATTACTAAATCCGCCTTGTCTTTAGAAAGAACCGTGAACGCTTTTTCCCCATTCTCTGCACAAATAATTTTATAATTTTCTCGTTCCAATGTTGTTTTTAAAAATTGCATGTCTTTTATATTATCTTCTATGATTAAAATTGTACTTTTCATCCTGTCCTATCCTCAAGTTAAACAAATAATCTTATGTAATCCTTGAAATTTAATATCAGTTCACCTATCCGAAGTTTCCGGACAAGAAAACATTCACTTAATCAGTAATAATACTTATCTGTGCCGCATATAGAAGCAAAAATCATGCCTCTTTTATTAAAAATTTATTTTTATTATAATATACTGCTTTTAAAGATGTTACAGAATAAAATTAAGCAATTAATTGAACACTTTTAAATTAAAATTGTTGTAAGGATTACACAGGTGTTCGAGTTTAAGGACACCTCAGAACATAGCGCAGACGCGTTAAAATGAAACACGGTTTTCAAACCTTCTTCTCTTTCATAGACTGTTTTCTTCTACCACATACCAAATCTTATTTGCTTATACCATATCGTCTGCTCATTAAATCCTGTCCGGGAAATTAGAAAAGATTCCGTCAACTCCTAATAACTTTACTTTTTGGATATCTTCAGGCTCATTGAGAGTATAAGCATATACCTTTAATCCTCTATTATGCGCGTCATCAACTAATGCCTGGTTTATAAATTCTTTTGACGGATGCAAAGAATAGCTCTTTAGCATACTAGCGCATTGGGCATATCCGATTGGAATACCGGCAATTATTGCTCCAGTCTTAACCTGAGGTGCCAGCTGACTGAATTTCTGAAGCTCATAATGATTAAATGACGAGACAAGAAAATCATCCCAACTCCATCCTTTTTGCTTAACATATTCCAAAATTACATTAAAAACAGGCCTGGCTATGCCTTCGCTCTTTATTTCAATGTTAACTTTTGCCTTTTTATCAATCATGTCAAGTGCTTCCTGCAACGAGGGAATTGTCTGTTTCTTGCCCGCGTCTAAAATTCTCAATTCATTAAATATTTTTTCGCAAACATATCCGGTACCGTTTGTCGTCCGGTCTACTTTAAGATCATGTATGACCATCAACTCCCCGCTTTTGCATGCCTGAACATCAAGTTCCACCAGATCAACATTAAGCTCCAATGCTTTTTTAAAAGAAGGCAAGGTATTTTCCGGCTCATATCCTGCTGCCCCGCGATGGCCTATTTTTAATACCATATTATCCTCTCTCTTATTTTTAGAAATTTTCTGTTTCACAAATGAAGCTCATCCGGGCTATCCTTCAACAGGCTCAGAATGGTGAGCATAGTCGAACCAAAGCACGGAGTTTCTTAAGCGGAATCCCGCAGATTTGCTTTTCCGCCACTGTAAAACAGCGAGACCTCACCAGTTTTACTGGCGGGCATCCCCGGCTTACCTGTCCCGCTGCATTTAAAGCGGGAATCAAAGCATGCGGGATAATCGAAATCACGTATGACATGAACCGATTAATTCATACTATTTCTGGTTGCTACCAGATTTACATCTAAGCCTAAAAAGTTTTCCACGATAACATCTCCTGTGTTAACCGGGCAGCAAAGCCGTATCTTTTTTACTGCTTTAATTGCGGCAAAAAGCTTATGTTTAGGAATAGGTTTATCTGTCCTTACCGGCATCATTTTAAACGACAGCCCCTGAGTTAATACAGAGGATGTAAATATTCTTAAAGGATTTTTTATCTCAGATAATGCGTACTCCTGTCCTTTAGGGCATTCATTACCACTCATAGACACTATTTCATCATTTTGCAGATCAATTGATAAAACACATCCTTTCGGGCATTCAATACATATGATTTTTTTCTTCATTTTAAACCTTTTAAATATTCCGCGGCAAGCCTGCCTGCTATTTCGCTGTCCCGGGAAACAGTATCAACAAGATCATAAACCTTGAGTGAATTGCCGCAGACAAATAATCCCGCTATTGATGTCTTGTTTAATTCTTTAGATACAGGACAATTAGTTTTTTTATCTATTGCCACTCCGGCCATTTCAATAAGTTCGTTTTCCGGTATCAGGCCGACAGATATAAGGACAGTATCGCAATCTATATCAAACTCTGAACCCGCAATTTCATTAAATTTTTCATCAACCCGGACAACACTTACCTTTTCCACCCTTTTATTACCATAAATTCTCTTGATCTTATGCGAGTGAAAAAACGGTATTTCAAAATCTTCGACGCATTGCACCTGATTGCGGATAAGCCCCTGGCTTTTCGGCTTGATTTCAATAACCGCCTTAACCTCTGCGCCTTCAAGAAAAAAACGCCGTGCCATAATCAGGCCGATATCTCCTGAGCCGACAATAACAACTTTTTCTCCGGGCAGCAATCCTTCCATATTTATAAGCTTTTGAGCAAGCCCGGCAGAAAATATCCCCGCAGGCCTTGTCCCAGAAATATGTACCATTTCACGCGTTTTTTCCCTGCAGCCTGTTGCCATAATAAGTGCTTTAGCCTGAACTTGTTTTAAAGCTCCGGGTTTTAAAAAAGTAAGAACCTTATCTTTCGAAAGATTCACAACAAAAGATTGCCTGCTTATTTCAATTTTCTGTATGCTTTTAATCTTTTCAATAAATCGATCAGCATATTCACACCCGGTAAGAACCTCTTTAAAAAAATTGAGCCCAAATCCCGTATGCACACACTGATTCAGAATACCGCCAAGATACTCATCCCGCTCAATAAGCAAAATATCTTCCACTCCATACTCGTATGCGGCAATTGCCGCTGACATGCCCGCGGGCCCGCCTCCGACAATAACCAGGTCCCTTTTAATCATCTGACCTGTTCTCCTTAACCACCCAAGACCCAGCGCCTTTTTTTGTTATCTTAGGTATTGGCGTATTTGTGGATTTAGATAATATCTTCATGATCCGGGTAGTACAAAAACCTCCGTGACATCTGCCTGCCTGCGCCCTTGTTCTAAATTTTATACCGTCAAGTGTTTTCGCCCCGCGTTCTATGGCATCTTGAATTTCCTTAGCTGAAACCATCTCACAGCGGCAGACAACATCTCCGTAAGCCGGGTCTTTTTTGATTAGTTTTGCGGTTCTGGAAAATGGGATATCAAATAGGTGGATTGTTTTTTTTCGGCAGCTATGAAATAGCTGTTTTTTTTCCATTGATAAACCATTGCTTTTTAATATGCCGCAAACCATAAGCGCGATCGCGGGTGCCGCGGTAAGCCCTGGAGACTGAATTCCAGCGACATTGATAAAACCCGGCAAACTCTCTTCATGCCTGATAATAAAATCATCCCCTGCCACCGGCCTTAAACCGGCAAAATAAGCAATAATATCCGTCTCTTTTATTGATGGGATCATGCGCTGCGCGTTACTCAGTACTTTTTGAAAACCCTCCTCAGAGGTCGAAAGATCTTCCTTTTCATCACAATCCTCAGCTGTAGGCCCAATCATGGGATTTCCGTCCGCTGTTTTTATTACCAGTATTCCTTTGGATGTTTCAGAAGGAAGAGGAAAAAGCAAATGGCGGGTTATATGCTCTTTCTTTTTATCAAGAATAAACTCCTCACCCTTGCGCGGTTTTATGCTGAAATTATTTACCCCTGCCAAAGCCGATACCTCATCAGCATATAAGCCCGCGGCATTTATAATATAACGCGTTTTGAATTTCTCAGATGATGTGTTAATTTCAAACGCCTGCCCACAACACGCCTTTTTTTTAGAAATAATTCCAATAACCTTTTGCTGTGTAAAAATCTCTACTCCGTTGGCAATAGCATTTTCAGCCATATCATATACCAGGCGGTAAGGGCTTATAATACCGGCAGTCTGAGCATATAACGCGGCAACCGCATCTTGAAATAGATTAGGTTCGTGTTTTCTAAGCCAGCCGCGCTTTACTATTTTTAATTTCGGCACTCCAAGCATTTGGGCTTGTTTTTTAAGCTGCAGCAGCTGCTTAATATCTTCTTCTTTAAAGACAACAATTAACTCTCCTACTTCTTTAAAATCAACGCCTAATTGCCTTGCAATCCTTCTGATAAGCTTATTACCTTTTACGCAAAGCCTACCCTTTAATGAATCCGGGTGATTCTGCGTGCCGGGATGAATTATTCCGCTGTTAGACTTTGAAACTCCAAAAGCAAGCTCCTGCTCTTTTTCAAGAACAGCTATATTTAATTTATAGCGGGATAATTCTCTGGCTATAGCAGTCCCCACAACCCCTGCGCCGATTACAATCACATCGTATGTTTTCATATGATAAACTGTTAATTAAATTATCGATATTTTGAATTTTTCGAAAAAGTCCTTTTTACCGCGTCCTGCCATTTTTTATAAAGAACTTCTGCTTTTGCTTTTGAAATTCTGGGTGTAAAAACCTTATCCTTCACCCAGCACTTTTTTATCTGCGCTGTATTTTTCCAAAATCCAACCGCAAGGCCCGCAAGATATGCGGCACCCAAGGATGTAATTTCAATTGTTTTAGGCCTGATTACCTTTACTCCCAGAATATCCGCCTGAAACTGGCAAAGAAAATCATTAGCCGCTGCTCCCCCGTCTACCTGCAAACTGCGGATCTTAAGTCCTGAATCCTTCCCCATAGCATTAACCACATCTTTTGTCTGATAGCACATTGCTTCCAGTGCTGCTCTTACAATATGGCTCTTTTTTGTCCCGCGTGTAATACCGAATATACTGCCCCGCGCGTGCTGATCCCAATACGGCGCGCCTAATCCAACAAGCGCGGGAACAAAATAAATCCCGGCATTATCCTTTACAGACTTTGCCATCTTTTCCGATTGTGATGGCTCCTCCAAAAGCCCTAATCCATCCCGCAGCCATTGAATTGCCGCCCCGGCAACAAATACCGCACCTTCAAGGACATATACAGGCTTTCCTGCATCGCTGCAGCCTAAAGTGGTAATAAGCCCGTGCCTTGATCGAATATATTTTGCCCCTGTATTAAGCAGCATAAAACATCCTGTACCATAGGTATTTTTCATTGTCCCGGGTTTAAAACATGTCTGGCCGAATAGAGCGGCCTGCTGGTCTCCGGCTATACCGGCAATGGGAATGCCTGCAGGCAGTTTGCCATGTGCCGCGGTTTTGCCGAAAATTCCTGATGAGTTTTTAACACAAGGCAGCATTGTTTTTGGGATACTGAATTTTTTAAGGATTTTTTCATCCCAGGTAAGCGTTTTAATATTAAAAAGCATTGTTCTTGAGGCATTGGTAAAATCAGTCGCGTGTACTGCGCCATTGGTTAACTTCCATAATAACCAGGCATCAGTAGTGCCGAAAAGAAGTTTTCCCTGTTTTGCTTTTGCTAATGCTCCTTTTACATTTTTTAATATCCACTCGATTTTTGTCGCGGAAAAATAAGCATCTATTGGCAGGCCTGTCCTTGTCCTGAAAAATTCAGCTGCTCCTTTTTCCTTTTTTAATTCATCGCAGCGTCTTGAAGTCCTGCGGCATTGCCAGACGATAGCATTACAAACCGGCTTGGAAGTGGTTTTATCCCAAACCACAGTAGTTTCCCGTTGATTAGTAATTCCGATAGCATCAATTTTCGCGTTTGGTACTTTTTTAAATACGCTTTGGATGGAATTTAAAACGCTTTGCCATATTTCCTCAGGGGCATGCTCAACCCAGCCGGGTTTTGGAAAATACTGCGTAAATTCCTCATAAGCACTGGCCATTTGTTTTGCCTTTTTATCATATAATACCGCCCTGCTTCCGGTTGTCCCCTGGTCGATAGCTAGAATATATCCCACCGTACTTCCTCCACTTTTAAATACTGCTTTTCGCTTTACTTACAAAGCGGTTGTATCTATTTCCGGAATTAGAATTTATAAATTGGTTACCATAAATTACAAAATATATTGTATCATAACTCTTTTAGAGCAAACAGGTTTAAATACAGATAGTGTGTTTACGAGTTCAAATGAAACTCACCCGGGCTATCCTTCAACAGGCTCAGGATGGTGAGCATAGTCGAACCAAAGCCCGGGGTTTTCAAAGCATGCGGGATGAAAGAGCATAGGGGACATACTAAAAGTATATTTATTTACTCAGCTTTTTTATTAAATTTTTTGCTTCTACTACCTGTCTCCCCTTCTCTTTTGCTATACTTGCTGCTTCCTGTGTGATCCCCAGCACTTCACCCATACAACTCCACAACTAATTTATTGTCAGAAATAACATTTATTATTTTTCCGTTAATTTTTTCTGGTCCGTTTTGATTAGGCTAATCCCAATCAGTAAGCAAAACTTGTTTTCCTAGAAAAAGATTATCATTTTTCATTATTTTGGGAACCTCTATCCTCTATAATATTCTATACCTGTTCCGCCATCCACAGGTCTTGGACCTCGTAATGGTTTAAATGGATTTACTTTTACATTTCTTGCAGCATCAGGTGGATTGTAATCAGGCAGATTCAATGCTTTATGAGCCTCTTTTCCTAAACTGTGCGGTAGATCATTCGTTGAGCCTCTTGTACTCCATTTTGAATTGTAGGATGGATTATTTTCGGGAGAGTATTGAACCTGAGAATAATGCGGCTTAACATAGGCATCATTTAATTGTACAGCCGTTCTTAAAGTCCAAACTGTTTGTTCATAAGTTTCCCTTGTCCATAAAGACGCAACACCTCCAGGAATAGCCCATACCCAATTCCCTGTATCCACCCACTGTTGAACATACCAGTTCTGAGCGTCTTCACCATAACCCGTTCCATAATAATATCCATCTTCTAATTTTTCCCACCAA
>JAKLQT010000253.1 GCA_022013205.1 Candidatus Omnitrophota bacterium
TAATAAATAAGGGCGAGATGATAAAACTGATAAGAGATATAGAAGATAAAGATAAAACCTTTATTATAGGTGCTAATGACATCTTAGAAGAGTATGAATAATTTGAAGATGAAATAAATGAAGATACTGGTTACAGGCGGCACGGGATTTGGGGGCTCGCATCTTGTGGATGCGCTTATCGGATATGCAGGAGGTTTAAAAATGCAAGGGCTGGAATTAAAGATAAAGGTAAATGAATTTTTGGCACACAGGGTTAAAGAGATGATAAAAAGTGGAGTGTTCAAGAATGAAGAAGATTTTTTGAAAAATGCGATAAAAGAGATGGTGAGGAAATATGAGGTTCAAGAGTTGAACATAAGAATGGACGAATTTGCCAGGAAAATGGCTAAAAAACATCCAAAGAGTTTATCAGAAATGGTGCTGGCAGTCAGAACGGAAGAAAATGAGAGTTTATAAGCCGAAAGTTTGCATAGATACATCAGCAATTGTCAAATGGTTCAGAGTCGAAAAAGGAAGCGATGAGGCTTTGAAGTTAAGGGAATGGATAGAGAAACAGAGAATAAATTTGGTTTTTTCGATGATCCTGCTTTCGGAATGTGCAAGGGGATTGAAAAAAGCGGAGTGGAACGATAGTGAGATATACGAAGCGTTAGATATGCTTGATACGATAATTGAGCTTTGTAGGGTCGAAGTTGTTCCCATAGATGGGCTGATCATTAAATCTGCACAAAATTTAGTGGTCGATTATGGTCTATATTCAGCAGATGCAATTCACAGTGCCACTGCCATCTTAACTGAATCAAATTACTTCATTTCTTCTGATGAACACCACTTCAAAGAGGAATTGAGGATATATATGGAGGAAGGTATGAAATCTTGCACAAGAGAGTGAACAGGGTCAACAATAAGCTTAAAAGAAACAGTAAAAGAACCTAAAAGATTTATAGATACAGCCCCTGTTATCTATAAATGAAAGCAATCAATGTCGCACCGTTCTTTTTATATTATAAATCCCATGAAGTTATGAGACAATGGCGGGGTTTTTCGCACTTTTTGGAATTCAAGATTGACCATTTCGTGTGGGCATCTGTTACGCTTATATTTGGCATGATTTCCAGGGTGCATCATGGGTTTGCGTCGAGGGCATATTTTGCAAAAAAGAAAAAAGGCTTGATGAAAGTTGATGAAGCATTATGAAAAAAGGATGGCTGATTGCAGTAATAGCGGCATATATTATAGCGCGCATCTATATTGCCACTCTTTCATCATACGGATTTTATCACGGATGGAATGAAGGGTATTATTCACTCATAGCGAAAAATTATTTTTCAGGTTCATTATGGGTGCATCATGGAAGTTTTTGAGGCTACCATGAACTGATTTTTTCTGATATATGCAAATAAACTGCGCCGTCTCCGACGGTTTTTAGCATGTGCGCCTGCTGGAGCAGGGAGGAAGCGCTGCCGGTCGCTTCGCTCCCAGCAGGTTGAGAATAAAGGCTTGCAGGAAAGAATCCAAGAATCAAACCTGTACAAGGCGCTTGGGTATAATAAAGAAGAAATCCTGATGATGAAATCAAGTCGTATTTGACCCCTCAGCTAAAGTAGTTGAAGTGAAGTAACTATGTTCAAACACTCAACCTCATGCCATTTTCTCAAGAATCTTTTTTAATTTGAGCTTATCTTCTTTCATTCTTGGGTTTAGCGTATCTAAATTCTCTTTTCTTCCAGCACTTACTAATTCTTCATCATCGCAAATGAAAATCACATTTTCTCCAATTTCTTTCATCATTTCTCTCAACTCTATTACTGTTGCCAGCTGTATCGAATCTGCAGATTTTAGTGCATGTTTCACTACATAGCAGAAACAAATTCAAGGACGCTTAGAAAAGAGGTAGCAAGATGCGACCCCATAGGGAGTTCTTCATAAAGATGGTCTATTGCTTCACTCCCCTCCTCTGTTTTATATCGCTTAACGAGTGCAGACGTGTCCAGATAGAACACAGTCATTAATTGCTTTCCTCTCTCATTCGCCTTATCATTAAACTTAGTTCCTCTTCTCCAAGGGCTCTGTCCAATATATTTCTTATTTCTTTTACATATCTGATGCTACCAGATCGCAGACGTCTTATACTATTTTTCATTACTTCGCTCTCAGTTTTGTAAAGACCTATGGCTGCCAGGATCTTTATATTATGCATCTCTTTCGGTAGTTCTATATTTGTTATGTTTTCCATAGTTTCACCCATTCGTCAATGCGATATTGCTATTTATATCTTATAGCTTCTACTCAGCGATAACATCTTCTTTAGACGTGTTATCTAAGATTCTCAGACTCATGGGGCTTGAATATTCCTATTTAACCGAGGAAGAAGCACATCGCGAGAGAGCAGCATCTGAGCGCAAGCGATAAGCCTATCGAGATGATACTGTGATTAAGGGATTCTTCAGGAATGGCGCAGGTTTTATAGAAAACCTTTTTCATCAATTAGCGAGAAAGCTTACCGTGGAGAAAGAACTCAATTGGGACGCGCTTTATGGACTTGGGAAAGGACTATGGAAAGGAGAGGATGCTCAAGAGTACGTTAATCAACTGAGAGAGGAAAGGGGATGACTATTGCAGACGAGCTTGGCAGAGCATTTCAGTCAGGGTCTTTAAGAGCTTTTTCTTCAGTCATAACTCTTACTGAGTGCACGCCTGGTATCTATCCTCTCAGAAATCATTGCAGTTTCAGGTGTATATATACTGGCCAAGGAATTGTATGAGGAAAGAATCGCTGATATATATGCAAATAAACGGCGCCGTCTTCGACGATTCTTAGCATGTGCGCCTGCTGCGGCAGGAAAATTGTAAAGGGCTTTTAAGAAAATTATGAGTAAATCTAATAAGTAAAGATAATCTATATAGGGACAGTTATGAAAACCATGTTGAGCAGATTGGATGAAATATTGGTTGGTATGGGAAAGTATCCAAGTAAGAAGGAGCTCATAGATGATGCCTTGCGTGCTCTTATCAGGGCTAAGCCAGAGTTGAAAAGAGATATGGCAATAGAATTGTATAAAAAAAGGGAAGTATCTCTGTCCAGAGCTGCTGAGATTTGTGGACTGA
>JAKLQT010000254.1 GCA_022013205.1 Candidatus Omnitrophota bacterium
AATATTATTACACAAGATGGGAATTCGTTTGCCTAATCGTACACTGTTTAAAGAAAATGTAGTGGAGAAAAACGGGGTTAAAAATCCGCAACCTATTGAAAATAAACAACTGTCTTTTTGAAACTGCGGAACTTGGGCTAAAGCTTCAATCTCTTTAGAAAATCCGGAAGAAACATCCTCTCTGATTTGAGCACGTCTAAGAGCTGCCCGGGCTATTTCGATTTTTGCTAACAGCCTTCCTCTTCTGTTTATGCCCGGAGGCTCCTGCTGCGGCAATATTCGCGCGGGTATTTTTGTATCGGATGCGCGGGAAAAGCGGGGAGATGGATCAACCGGCTCAGGTGTTTTTAACGGTTCCTTTATTTTCGCTTGCGATGATGCTTTTTTTTGTTTTCGTGAAGCCTGAATGTATTCCACTTTTACCTCTATTTTAGCAATAATCTTATTTACCGGCATCCGGGACTTTAATAAAATACCTTTTTCTTTTATATGCTTGTCTATTCTTTTTTTAGCCTTCGCATTCTTACCTGCTATCAAAAGTTTTACCAGAAACTCCAATTCTTTAGTTGTTATATTCTTTAAATCTTTAGAGTCCACGAATGCGCTGCCTAAGGATTCTACCAGTGCCTCTTTATAATCATGAAATATCAAACGTTTGCGATGCCAATGCCAGGCAAAAACTCCCGCGGCAGCAACAATGCCCGCGCCGGAAACACCGAAAATTATATCAGCCCAGCGCTCAAACCAGGATAAACGTTCCACCGGATCAATAAAAAACTCTGACATGTCTGTCTGCCTTTTTAACTGCCGGCGATGGCTTTTCCTCTGTTCATGGATTATCCGGGCAATCTCTATTATCTGCCGGCCGGTCAAAGTATAAAGCTGTCCGGCAATATGCGTACGCCTTGAGTGTTTATATATAGTAGATTTTTCGCCTGTGTAAAAATTATATTTTTCTGCCTGTTTATCAATGCAATGAATCACCCTATCCAGCACAGACAAATACTCTAAATTGCCTTTTTTATTCCTTTGCAATAAAACCGCGAAAGCCACAAGCTCCCATAGTTCAAGCGCCAAAAACCTTTCATCCATATAGCGGAGACTTGCCATCTTCGCCTCTATGAACAGCTCTTCCTGCGCCTGTACCGCATCCTGGCCAAGAAGCTCTTCGGCCGAATTTAAAGACTGCTCCCAATAAGTACCTTCCTGCCATTGCTGAATATGCACCGCGTATTGAATCCGGCTATTTAACATCAACCACTCGGTAATCCGGCCTGTTGTTAAATTATTAAGTTTAAGCCTCTCTGCTTATTTATCGATGGAAAATTGTAATGGGTCAGGATTTTCCGGAAACCTTTTAATATATTTCAGCCAATCCCATTTTCTTATTTTAGCCAATATTTCCACGCCCATCCCGTCTAAATACGTATTTACCTTTCTTGCCTCATTATTTATATTATCGAGCAATAAAACCACGTTTCCATTCGCCAAAAAACCTCTGTTTCCTTCGATAACAGTTAGAATATTACCCTTCTTATCCGCCAGATTTCTCAAATGCAATTCCGTAAAATCGATTTTTTTGCCCCAAACATCGTTTAAAGACACACTTATAACATCTTCCACAAGGCCTAACCCGAAATTTTCCAATAATACCATATCCTGTTTATCTTTGAGCTTAACCGCTACAGTATCTCTCCAGAGCAAAATCCCGCGCTTGGCAAAATATTCCGGTAAAATATCCGTTACTAATATTACCCATTTTTTTTCAAAATCATCTTCGCCTATACCGGCCAACTGCTGATTAAACTGTGCTTTTGAATCATCCAGAACTTTTTCAACAAATTTCTTTTTTAACGCATTATATTTATCAACATCTACCTTTGGGAACTTATTATCCAAAGTATTTTTGAGCAATTGCCCATAATCAATAATAAACTCCCCGCAGTCATTAAACAATTTCTGCGCGGGTTTATCTTCCCGCCAGGATTGCCAATCATATTTTTTAAAATCTATTTTTTTATTTTGCGCCGGCAATAGCGTGCTTTGCCCGGATTTTTCACTTGAAAATACTTTTTTTAATCCTACTGTGACCGAAGACACCTGGAGGGAATTTTTCAAAGAAGAATCAGGGATATCTGCTCCTTGAGGCACTTCTTCCTTGGAAAAAGCATTGTCTGCTGCGATAGTTTCATTAAATCTAATCACAGCGCTTTGAAATCCGGAAGAGTCGAGCTGTAAAGAAGGCGACAAAAAACACGCGGCATGAGGCTCGGGCCGCATTGTCTGCGTTGCCCAGGCACAGTCTAAGCATAATACTGCCTCAATAACAATAATTGCTATTAGTTTGAATGGTTTTCGCATAATTTGAAAGCTCTCTCAAAGCGGCCAATGCTTTAGGTTCATTATTACATCCGATTTAATGAATTATTTTTTTCAGCCTTACCATAATCTCCCTCCATCTATTTAATAATAAGATGATTAAAAAGGCTTTAAAGTATACCATATCTTATTTTGCTTCGCCATGCGAGGGTGCTTTTTCCAGGGATTAAGAACCGGCACTTCAAAAACCATAAAAGGATAAGGTGAAAAAATATTTTGCAAAAATTTAAAGCAGGGCATAAAATAGAGGGTAAAGGGGCCCAGAAGAATA
>JAKLQT010000255.1 GCA_022013205.1 Candidatus Omnitrophota bacterium
ATAAAAGTCATTGCCGAAGGCGATTTTTTTGAATAGAAGGTTGTTATCTAACGGGGTGAATCTGTGGTTACGTATTTGACAGAATCATGAGTAATGTGATGGAGATAAAATGACAGCTACTTTTTTGAATCAAATCAATGTAACTCCTCCTATAGAAAGAATATATAGCCGGCTTGGATACGCAAAAGGCAAAACAAATCTTGAACCTCAAAGTAAAAAAAAAATTGATATGTATATTGAGCAGGCCCTGGAAAAGATTTCTTTGAAAGCCAGCATTTCGCGCTTGTCCCTGCTGAGCACGCAAAAGAACACGCTGAATCTTGTTGAGGGCATCAGTTTTCAAAGCAAAGACCTTTCAGAATTATTCTCAGGCGCCCAGGAAATATTATTCATGGGTGCTACGGCTGGAAGAAATATCGCGGAAACTATTTCTCTATATTCCAAAGGCAAAGATGTAACTGCGGCTGTTGTCTATGATGCTGTTGGCAGTGAAATGACTGATGCGGCTCTTGATTGGGTAACCAGATTTTTTAGCAATTCCCTGAGGCGGGAAAACAAGGGCCTTACAAAAAGGCGGTATTCGGCAGGTTACGGAGACTTTGAATTAAAAAATCAAAAGACGATTTATGAGGTGCTTGAACTTGAAAAACTGGGGGTGTCTATAACAGAAGAATTCCTATTGATTCCCCAAAAGACAGTTACGGCCCTTGCCGGTATAAAAGCAATAGATGAAAAGGAAGACAAAGTTGAGTAAATTGACGAAAATAGATAAGCTTTTGAAAAAAAGAGTACTTATCCTTGACGGGGCCATGGGCACGCAATTGCATAAACACGGCATGAAAACAGGAGTAAGTCCTGAAATCTGGGCATTAAAAAATCCAGAGGTGATTAAAAGAATCCATAGGGATTATTGCCTTGCAGGAGCAGATATAATTTATACCTGTACTTTCGGAGCAAACAGGATAAAGCTGCGTGAATATGGCATTCATAATGTAATCGAGGTAAACAAAAAACTGGCTAAACTGGCTAAATCCGCGGCTGGTGATAAATTAGTTGCCGGAGACATAGGCCCTACAGGAAAATTTGTCGCTCCTTTTGGCCCGCTTGATTTTGAGGAGGCAGTAGATATTTTTAAAGAGCAGGCCAGAGGTTTACTGCAAGGGGGAGTGGATTTATTTGTTGTTGAGACCATGATGGATATTCAGGAGGCGCGGGCCGCGCTTATCGCGATCAGGGAGATGACAGATAAATTTGTGCTGGTGAGCTTGACTTATGAAAAAAACGAGAGGACCTTAAACGGCACCGGCCCCATAACCGCGTTGATTACCTTACAGAGCCTGGGTGCTAACGCGTTTGGCTGTAATTGCTCAAGCGGCCCTTTGCAGATGATTCAGCTGATCAAGATGATGAAGCCTTACGCGAAAATTCCTTTAATCGCGAAACCGAATGCCGGCATGCCGAAATTTTCAAAGGGCGTGACTACATTTGATATGTCCGCGGAAATTTTCGGCTCATTTGCTAAACAATTTATACGCGCGGGAGTAAATTTACTGGGCGGATGCTGCGGAACAACGCCTGAACATATCAGGAATTTAAAAAAAAATATCGCGAACTCAACAGGAATTTTGCCGCGGCGCTCTCACTTAAGCGCGCTTAGTTCTGCCAGAGAACACGTGATCTTAGAAGGCAAAAGAGATATTGTGAAAGTGGGTGAGTGTATTAATCCCACGGGAAAAAACCCTTTGCAGGAAGAATTAAAAAAAGGGAAAATGTCATTGGTGCGTTCGCTTGCCGCGCAGCAGCAGGCAGCAGGAGCTGTGATTTTGGATGTAAACGCGGGAGTTCCCGGTATTGACGAAAAAGATACTATAGAGAAGATGATAAATGTTTTGTCGCTTGGCACAAAACTGCCGCTAGTCATTGATTCAGCTGATATAGATGTCATGGAGAGAGCGCTGCGCCTTTATCCGGGCCGGGCGCTGATTAATTCCATATCTGAGGAGAAACATAAATTAAAGAAACTGCTTCCAGTGGCGGCTAAATACGGAGCAATGTGCATTGTGCTGCCTTTAAATGACCGCGAAGTCCCCAAAACTTTTAAAAGGCGCAGGGAAATCGTACTGCGGATATATAAGCAGGCAAAACGTTTTGGGTTGACAAAAAGCGATCTGGTTATTGACGGGCTGATAATGACGGTATCTTCGTATCCGCAGGCGGGCTTGCAAACACTAAAAACGATTCGCTGGGCAGCGCATACTTTTAAAGTGAATACAATATGCGGGCTTTCCAATATTTCTTTTGGTATGCCTCAAAGAGTATTAATCAATAGCACTTATTTATCTTTATTGAAAAAGGCAGGACTTTCCATGGTTATTAGTAACCCGATGCAGCAGCCGGCTAAATACAATAAGCCCGCGGAGAGAGTGCTTATGGGTAAGGATAAAAACGCGCATTCCTATATAAGTTACTATAATAAACTCGGTAATAAGAATAATAAGAGCGCGGGTACAATGAAAGAAAAAATCCTGACGCCAACAGAGAAGGTTTTTAATGCTGTGATCAAAGGAGACCGGGATGATATAAAAGAATATGTCCTGGACGCGCTGGATTCAAAAGTAGGCCCGGATTTATTGGTGCATAAAGTTATGATACCAGCAATAAATAAAGTAGGGGCTATGTTTGAGGCAAAGGAATATTTTCTGCCTCAGCTTATCGCCAGTGCCGAGGCGATGAAGGCTGCATTTGTTTGTCTTAAACCCTACCTGAAGAAAAATAAAATCAGGCCGCATGGGAAAAATATTATAATCCTGGCGACTGTAAAGGGGGATATCCACGATATCGGGAAAAATATAGTGTCTCTTTTACTCGCGAATCATGGATTTGAGGTTATTGATCTGGGTAAGGATGTCGGTACTAAGAGAATAATAAGCGAGATATGCAGGCAAAAAGCGCCGATTGTCGGCTTATCTGCTTTAATGACAACAACCATGGTGAACATGAAAGAAGTGATTGAAGCCGCTAAAGCAAAAAAGCTGAAATGTACTTTTATTATCGGAGGGGCGGTTATTACCAGCTCATTCGCGCGTTCTATCGGGGCTGAGTACGCTAGTGACGGCATGGCAGCGGTAAATCTGGTAAAAAGGCTAAGCCTGAAGACACAATGTCAACTTGGCAACCTGCAAGATGCGCTGTAATATACATTCCTAAAAACGGATAGTGTCAAATAAAGCATTAAAGGATATGAAAGAATTAACCACAGAGAACACAGAGTGCACAGAGGCAATAGTATTAATTGTTATCCATAAAAAATAATAGGTTAAAAGGATATGATTACACGAAAGACGGTTTATATTTCATAACAATATGTTCGAAAAATCATGAATGTATATTCGGGGAAATAATATCCCAACCTGTAGGGGCTGGGCTTGCCCCAGCCCGAAACAATATAAAATCATCAATTATCGGTCAAATAATTGATGAACAATGGAATGATATTCCAAACCAATATAATAATATCAAAATCATTGAACATATAATTATGCCCAACCATATTCACGGTATTATTAAATTACGGGCGACCGCCAGGGCCGCCCCTACAGGATTGGGTAAAATTATTGGATCGTTTAAATCAAAATGTGTGAATGAATATTTACGATACATCAAAAATCATAACAGTTATCACAAAGTTTTTCATCTAATGGAGATATACACCAAATAATAACATGAATTACTTATTTAATTTATTCTCTTGTATTTGAATTTTAAATAAATCTTTTATCCTTATTTCTATTATTTTTATTATTCCTGATTAATATTTTTCTCTGCGTCTCTGTGTCTTTGTGTGATTATTTGTTTTATTTTCTTCGGGAGATGAAATATAAGGGCCCAAAGGGTACCCAAAAACATAACGTATATTTGCCTGAATTTTTGAATGCGTTTAAAAATTTACCCATCATTTTGTCCGAATTTCACCTTAAACACGAAAGAACCGTTTTTAACCAAGGCGTTGCTATATTTGGAGATATTTGCTATACTAATTTGATACATCCTGTAACGAGAAAGCATTATGATGTCTTGATTATATATATTAAAAATTTGAACGCAGCGATATACTAATAGAAATCAATCGGTTACGAGGATTATTATGGAGAGAAAAAAAATAACTATTCCTGATTTGTTGAAAATGAAGCAGGAAAACAAGAAAATTACCATGCTTACCGCATATGATTTTCCTATGGCGGTTGTTTTGGAAAAGGCGGCTATTGACATTATTCTTGTTGGTGATTCTCTGGGAAATGTTGTTCTGGGTTATGATTCTACTGTCCCTGTAACTATGGATGAAATGCTGCATCATACAAAAGCAGTTAACCGGGGAAGGAAAAAGTCACTTTTAATCGCGGATATGCCTTTTATGTCTTTTAATGTAACAGCCAGAAAGACAATAGTCAACGCGGGAAGATTTATTAAAGAAGCCGGCGCGGACGCGGTAAAATTAGAAGGGGCAAATCCGGACATAATTTCTATTGTCAAATCTGTTGTCAGGGCCGGTATTCCTGTGATGGGGCATCTTGGCCTTACTCCCCAGACAGCAACAATACTTGGAGGCGATAAGGTTCAAGGCAGGGACGCAAAGGCCGCGGATAGTATTATGCGCCAGGCTATCGCATTGGAAAAGGCCGGTTGTTTTAGCATTGTCTTTGAATGTATCCCCGATTCTCTGTCTGAGGAGATAACAAAAAAACTTAAAATACCAACCATAGGCATTGGAGCAGGTAAGGGCTGTGACGGACAGGTTCTGGTTACGCATGATTTGCTTGGATTGTATGATAGATTTACTCCTAAATTTGTTAAAAAATATGCGGACCTTTCTAAACAGATAGCTGCGGCAATAGAAAATTTTAAAGAGGAAGTCACAGCGGGAAAATTTCCCGCGCAGGAGCATTGTTTTAAAGCAAAATAAAAGACATCCTATAACGAGAAAGCAGTAGGATGTCTTTTATAAGGAGAATATGATGAAAGTTGTTATTGTCGGGCCAGGGGCAATGGGTTGTTTGTTTGCCGGGTATTTTGCTAAAAAAAATCAGCATGAAATATGGATCCTGGATAATAATGCCAGAAGAGCGAAAAAACTTAAAGAAAACGGGATTAAGATTGAAACGGAAAAAGGCAGTTTTTCAGTTAAAATTAATGCTACTGCTCGCGCGGCTGATATCAAGGCACCTGATCTTCTCATCATTAGCGTTAAATCTTATGACACGGAAGAGGCACTTAAGGCTATAGAACCGGTTCTTACTAAGGACAGTAGAGTTTTAACCTTGCAGAACGGGTTGGGCAACATTGAAATGATGAGTGAAATAGTCGGCTCAGACCGGGTGCTGGGAGGCGTTACCTCGCATGGGGCGACATTGTTAGGCGAAGGATATACGCGGCATGCCGGGATTGGAGATACTGTAATCGGAAATATAAGCGGAAAACTCACGGTATCAATGCGTCCGGTGCGTGAATTATTTAACTTGTCCGGATTTGCCACGCGCCTTACTAAAGATGTTAACAGTGTTATTTGGAGTAAGCTGATTATTAATGCCGGTATTAACGCGATAAGCGCGCTTACTCGTCTGCGCAATGGCGCTTTAATAGAAAGCCAGGGGACAAGAGAAGTAGTGTCAATGGCTGTAACTGAAGCTGTGCGCCTGGCCAAGAGAAAAAGAATAAAACTTGTTTACGAAGATCCTATCGCGAAAGTAGAATCTGTCTGCCGCGCGACCGCGTCAAATCTTTCTTCCATGCTGCAGGATGTTCTAAAAAAAAGAAGGACAGAAATTGATTATATTAACGGAGCGATTGTCAGGCAGGCCAAAAGTCTTAGTATCCTGACGCCTACAAATGTGATTCTTACTGATCTGGTTAAATCAATAGAATCCGCGTATTCTAAGCAGGTATGATTAGTTTAAGAGGAAGGTTATGAGTAGAAGAGTTTTTATCGCTGCCACAAGGCAAAATAACGGAAAAACCACTGTAAGCCTGGGGTTAATATATTGCCTGGAGAAGTATTTTAAACGCATCGGTTTTATAAAACCGGTTGGCCAGCGGTATTTGATTGAGGAAGGGTATAAAGTAGATGAAGATTCAGTGCTTATAGAACATGTTTGCCATATGAAAAGCACCTTAAGTGATATGAGCCCTATTGCTGTTGAACGGGGTTTTACGGAAAATTATATAAAGAATCCAAGAAAGAATGATCTGGTAAAAAAAATTAAAAAGGCATTCAGGCATATTTCGCAGAAAAATGATCTAGTAATCATCGAAGGCACAGGGCATGCTGGTGTAGGCGCGGTCTTTGACCTGTCTAACGCGTATGTGGCTAAGCAGTTAAAAGCAAAGGTTATCCTGGTCTCTTCCGGAGGCATAGGCCGGCCGATTGACGAAATACTGCTTAATAAGGCTCTTTTCGATAAAGAAGGGGTCGAGATCATTGGAGTGATAATAAATAAGGTTTTACCTGAAAAATATAACAAGATAGAAAAATTAGTACGCAAAGGGCTATCCCGATTCGGGCTTGATGTTCTGGGGGTTATCCCTTATGAACCGATTTTGACTAAACCAACGATTTCTCAAATACAGCAGGAGTTAAACGCGGATGTCCTTTATGGGTCTACTTTTCTGGATAACTCTGTAGAAAAAATCGTTATCGGCGCGATGGAGCCGCATGACGCGTTGAACCATATAGAAGATAAAAGTCTGGTTATAACACCCGGAGACAGAGAAGACATTATTCTTACGGCAATAAGTATGCAGCTTATTTACGGTGATAACGGGCCGTCTGTTGCCGGATTAATACTGACCGGTGGAATACGCCCGCATCCTTCGGTGCTGAATATAATAAAATTTACTGATATTCCAGTGCTTTTAGTTAAGGAAGATACTTACACTGTTTCATCTAGTGTGCATGACCTGACGGTAAAAATAAGGCCGCAGGATAAAACAAAGACAAATCTCGTAATTGAGTTAGTGAATAAGTATGTGGACATGAACACCATAGTAAGCAGATTATAGATGAAAAAAATTCTGATTATTAATCCTTTTGGGGTGGGTGATGTTTTATTTACCACGCCGGTTATAACTGCCCTTAAGAAAAAATTCCCGGATAGTTTCATCGGTTATTTATGCCAGAAGCAAACGGCTCCGATTCTGGAAAATCATCCGCTTGTCGATAAATTATTCCTGTATACTCGCGGAGATTTAAAGCAGGTAAGAAAGAAGTCTTATCTGGAGTATGTAAAGATGCTTCTTTTGGGAATAAATAAAATAAAGTATGAAAAATTTGATCTAGCGGTTGATCTTTCTATGGTTAGTCAATATAGTTTGCTGCTCTGGCTGCTTGGCGTAAAACAGCGTTTTGGCTTTGACTATAAGGGGCGCGGACTTTTTCTGACGCATAAGCTCAAGGTAAATGGATTGGGGCAAAAGCATGTTATTGAATATTATCGTGATCTTTTAAGCCTGCTTAAAGTAAAAGAGTTCAATGAAGAACTCAAATTCTATACCGCTTTGGCTGACAGGCAGTTTGCCGATAATCTTTTAATAAACCGTGATGTTGATAACAAGGATATTCTAATAGGCATTGCTCCTTTTGGGGGGGGCAGCTGGGGAGAAGATGCCGCAAGCAAACAGTGGCCGGATGAGTGTTTTGTCCGTCTAATAAATGATTTGCTGAATGCGTATGAATGTAAAATAATAATATTCGGCACGAAAAAGAACATGGATGATTGCGCGATATTCAAGGAGGTGTTTTCAAATAAAGGCGTTGTAAATGCTATAGGCAGGACAACGTTGGGACAGCTGGGGGCGTTAATAGGAAAGTGCAGCCTCTTTATTTCAAATGACAGCGGGCCTATGCATATTGCCTGCGCAAAGGAAGTTAATACAATATCAATTTTCGGCCCTGTAGATGAGCGTGTTTACGGACCGGTAGGTAAAACAGCCTGCCATGAAATCGTTAAGGCGGATATTGAATGCAGGCCTTGCTATAAAAATTTCAAGAAACCGGATTGCAAAAATATGGATTGTCTTGAAGCGATAAGTGAAGAAATGGTGCTGGATGCGGCTGAGAAAGTGTTAAAGGTGAAAAAAATAAAAAGGAGCAAGGAGAAATGACAGTTTCATTTATTGATATAAAAACACATAATAAATTAATGAGAAAAGATGCTATTAATGCGTTTGCTAAAGTTTTTGATAAAGGCGATTTTATCCTGGGTGAGGAAGTTAAATTATTTGAAAATGATTTTGCCGGTTATTGCGGCGCCAGGTTTGCCGTAGGGGTTAATTCAGGTACTGACGCGTTGTTTCTGGGGCTGTTGAGCTTAGGCATTAAGCCCTCTGATGAGGTGATTTGTCCTGTTTACACATATATTGCCACAGCGCTCAGCATATCTTATTGTGGAGCAAAGCCGGTGTTTGTTGATATAGATAAAAGGACATTCAATATAGATCTGGAGGACGTAAAAAGAAAGATTACAAAGCGTACTAAAGCTATTATTGCTGTGCATTTATACGGAAACCCGGCTCCGATGCCTGAGATTATGCGCATAGCCAAAAAATATAAATTAAAGGTTATTGAAGACGCGGCGCAATCGCATGGCGCGCAAATTAGAATCAAGGGTAATAAATGGCAGGCTGTTGGAACATTTGGTGATATCGGATGTTTCAGCTTTTATCCGACTAAGAATTTAAGCGGCTGCGGTGATGCGGGGCTTATTATCTCTAACAGTAAAGGTATATATGAGCGGCTGTTAATGCTTCGAGATCAGGGGCGTCGGGGCAGTGACCGTTATATACATTATATACAGGGTTATAATTCCCGGCTTGATACTTTGCAGGCAGCAATCCTTCGCCAGAAGCTGAAATATCTGAATAAATGGAATGCCGTACGCCAATGCATGGCCGGAATTTATTCGAAACAGTTAAAAGATGTGCAGGATATAGCAGTTCCTTATCAAGAAAATAATTATAAACATGTTTTTCATCTTTATCCAATACTTGCAATGAACAGAGATTTTCTACATAAGGAACTAAAAAGTTATAATATCCCAACGGGCATAGTTTACCATAAACCATTGCATTTGCAGCCTGCTTATAAAGACCTGTTGCATAAAAGAGGAGATTTCCCTGCTTCTGAGTATGTTAGCCGGCATATTCTGTGCCTGCCTATGCATCCGGCACTTACAGCAAAACAGGTTAAATCTGTAACAGAATGCGTTAAAAAA
>JAKLQT010000256.1 GCA_022013205.1 Candidatus Omnitrophota bacterium
AAAGCTGTTTGGTATATAGATTCTAAAAATCCTGGCCCGAGCTCTTTATGAACTTTTATTGCACCTTCAATAATCTTACCAGTTAATTCTTTTAATTCTAATCTCGTTATTCTGTGTTTACTGACTTCTGTGTTTCTGTGGAAATCATTTTATTTTTGACACTACCATTTTCCTCGTTCTGCCAAATAAAATCTTATGTATTTTTATATACCTTTTTGTGTTTTTAAGGGGTTTTAGAGAATTTATTCCCCTCCCGTTGTTTCATTAATAAATGTTACCGCTCTAAGCTTAAAAGGGTTAATCCCCTTAAGCTGAACTTTGAGTTTTTGTTTAGTGGAATCCGAATGTTTTGAATTAAGAAGTCTCTAATAAGGAGCATGGAGCTTATCATAACGCTTGATAACTTTTGAAGCAACCCTTTTTTCTCTATTAGTTTAACCCAGGGGCAGAAGAAATTATGATCGAGGCACCATTCTGAGGGGTAGAGATTATTGATAAGGGTAACTCGCTTAGGATTGCCGAAACGAGAATATCCGATCGGCCTTAGACTTAAATTTGTAAAAACAGTTATTTTATGATATAGTAAAAATGGGAAAAGAGTATAAAAAAAATTAAAAATAAGGACTAAAATGGAAAAAATTCTGGTCGTTGAAGATAGAGTAAGCGATGTGATTTTTCTCAAAAAGATACTTGAGAAAGAAAGCTATGCTATTGTTTATGCTGAAAACGGAAAAGATGCCTTGTCCATAGTAGAAAATAACACCCCTGATCTGGTTATCCTGGACATTGTCCTTCCCGATATTGACGGTTTTGAAATCTGCAAACGAATAAGAAACAATAATAAGCTTATAAGCCTGCCCGTTCTTTTTTACAGCGCGATCAAGACTATTGATGATAAGCTGCTGAGCCTTGAAATGGGTGCTTCTGACTTTTTATCCAAGAGTGCTGATGAGAGAGAATTGATGGCTCGCATCAAGAATCTTTTAAAAGCAAAAAGAAAAGTGGATTCAGCGATTTCAACATCTTTTTATGATCCCATGACCAATGTATACAGCCCGCAATATTTGGAGCACCGCATCAATGAGGAATGTATCCGCAGCAGTAGATACAAACGGGATTTCAGCTGCATGCTTATAGGGGTTGATAATTTTAAGGTTATTAATAATACCCTTGGCTTAAACACAGGAGACCGCATGCTTAAGAAAATAGCAGAGCTTATTGTAAAAAACATTAGAAATGCCGATGAGGTATGCAGGTACAAGGATGATGAGTTTGGGGTGATAATGCCTGAAACAAATCTACGCGGCGCATTTTCCCTTGCCGAAAAAATTCGTGACTTCATGTTTTCGTCTGATGAGCTGCGCGCTGAATCTTCCTTTAAGTTAACAGTAAGCTGCGGGGTAAGCCAGTATAATAGTGAGTTAAAAGACGCAAAAAAACTAATAAATCAGGTAAGACAGGCACTTAAACAGGCAAAAAGCGAAGGCCGCAATAAAACCCAGTTTTACTCAACACATTAAATCTCGCAAAGGAAAGCAAATAATTTTTTGTTTTCCTGCCTAACCTTGGACCAATCATATGCCTGCATTTGCGGAATATCCTGAACAAAATCAGTAAGCGCATTTTTTATGGATAAATTTTCAGACAACTGCGCTATGTGTGTATCCTTTTGCTCACATACATCAGTCACACGTGAATTTAAGTTTATCGCGGCAATTCCTGTGGATATGATGCCTCCAGCGTAAGCTATGCCGTTTAATGCAACACATAAATACATCAGTAAAATCATCTTAGATATTAGCTTCATAAATGAATCTCCTTCCAGATTTACTAAGTTTACCATATTTTTTCTATTCAGGCAAACTTTAATTGATCCCATAACTCTTTTTCTAACAATATATTACATACATAAAAAAATAATTATAAAATATTACGGCAAAATAAACAAAAATGCGGGTTTTGACATTGTCCATACTGCTGTTTTAACTTCTGTTAATGATCCTGAATGTTTTATTACTTGAAATCTGGATGATAATCTAAGGAGCCATTATTGCTATCATGCTATTAGGACTGTGTTTTGCAACAGTCCCCTATTGAATTTCAATTTAGGATTTGAGGTATACAACGTCTCTACTCTATGTTATCATTATAGTGTTTTCAAAAAACTACAAACACATTTAATTATTGAATAAATGAACTCATTAATTATTCTCATTATAACTTTTGCTGGTTACATTATTGCTTACCATACCTACGGGAAATTTATCGCCAAAAAAATTTTTAGATTGAATCCCGACGCGATAGCCCCTAGCGAAGAATTGCGCGATAATATTGATTTTATCCCCACCAGGAAGAATGTTCTCTTCGGACATCACTTTACTTCTATCGCCGGATTAGGCCCTATCGTGGGCCCGGCTATCGCAGTAATCTGGGGATGGGTACCTGCTTTAATCTGGGTATTTTTTGGTTCAATCTTCATGGGGGCAATCCATGATTTTGGTTCTTTAGTCATTTCCATGCGCGGTGAGGGCAGGTCTCTCGGAGATTTAACCGTCGGTTTCATCAACCCCCGTGCGCGCACATTATTCCTGTTAATCATCTTTTTTGAGCTCTTAATCGTAATCGCGATTTTTGCTCTAATCATTGCTATGCTATTTATTATGTACCCGCAATCGGTCCTGCCAATCTGGCTTCAGATTCCTATTGCTGTTTATACCGGAATGTTGATCTACAGGAAGAACAAGGACGTGAATATCCTGGGGCTTATTGCTGTAGGAGCTATGTACCTGACAATAATACTCGGCGCTTTCTTTCCCGTATCCATGCCGGCATTATTCGGCATCAGCCCCTTGTCTATATGGATAATAATCCTGCTTCTTTACGCTTATATCGCTTCAATACTTCCGGTACAGACATTACTTCAGCCAAGAGATTTTATAAATGCTTATCAGCTGCTGATAACTATTGCCCTACTTATCATCGGCGTGATTATAAGCCAGCCCCCGATAATCGCTCCTGCTTTTAATCCCTTTCCTCAAGGCGCGCCTCCCCTGCTTCCATTTTTATTTATTGTCATTGCCTGCGGAGCGATATCCGGTTTTCACAGCCTTGTTTCTTCCGGAACATCCTCTAAACAATGCGATAAAGAAAGCAGCTGTCTGTTCATTGGATTCGGCAGCATGCTGCTTGAAGGAGCTTTAGCTGTACTTGTAATTATTGCCATATCCGCTGGATTAGGACTTGGGCTTAAAACAGCCGATGGACAGTTCTTAAAAGGAATTTCCGCGTTTTCTCATCATTATTCAAGCTGGGCAGCGGCAAACGGCCTTCAGGCAAAGCTCGGTTCTTTTGTCATCGGAGCATCAAACATGATCTCTGCCTTCGGCATACCGCCTAAAATCACCACAGCGGTAATGGGAGTTTTTCTGGTTTCATTTGCCGCGACAACTCTTGATTCCGCGACACGTATTCAAAGGTACGTTGTTACGGAAATCGCCTCTGCCTGGTGCATCCCTTATTTTCACAAAAAGCACCCGGCAACTTTATTGGCAATAATAAGCGCTTTTATCCTCGCGTTCTACAATGGTGACGGAAAAGGCGCCCTAAACCTGTGGCCGCTATTCGGTACGGTCAATCAATTACTGGCCGCGCTCGCTTTACTTGTAATTACCATTTACCTAAAAAAATGCAAGATTAACATTTCATGTACAGCACTGCCGATGCTTTTTATGATTTCAATGACCGCGTGGGCAATGATTGTTAATCTTAGTACTTTCTATACTCAGTCTAATTGGTTATTATTCGGAATTGGAATAGCAGTTTTTATCTTGGAAATATGGATGATTTTTGAAAGCATTTTTGTGCTAAAAAAAACTTACTCGAAAAACTAAACAGCGCTTTCCAGAATCTAATTATTTTTGGCTCTTTCTTTATTCTGAATCTTAGCCCAGGTATCCTTTAAAGTAACTATACGATTAAAAACCGGGTTTCCAGGTCTTGAATCAAGAATTTCCGCGCAAAAATATCCCAGGCGTTCAAACTGATAAGCTTTTCCCGCTTTAGCATCTTTAAGGCATGGTTCTGTTTTGCAATTTTTTAATATTTTTAAAGAGTCCGGATTTAGGTTTACGGTGAAATTTTCCCCATCCTCTATTTTTTCAGGATTTTCTTTCAAGAAAAGATGCTCATATAAACGCACTTCCGCCTCTATTGCGTGCCGGTCACTTACCCAATGCAGCGTGGCCTTGACCCTGCGTCCGTCCGGAGCATCGCCGCCGCGTGTCTGTGGGTCATAGGTACAGTGCAGCTCTATAATCTCTCCCTGTTCATTCTTAATAACATCCTTGCAGGTAATAAAATACGCGTAACGCAAACGCGCCTCCCGTCCGGGAGCTAATCTGAAGAACTTTTTAGGAGGATCTTCCATGAAATCATCACGCTCTATATAAAGCACGCGTGAAAACGGCACATTGCGCTTGCCAGCTGTCGGATCTTCCGGATTATTTACAGCATCCATCTCCTCAACTTTATCTTCAGGATAATTAATAATAACCACTTTTAAAGGATTTAAAACAGCCATAACCCGGGGTGCTGTTAAATTCAACTCCTCACGGATACTGCCCTCAAGTATCGAAATATCAATAATACTGTTAAATTTTGCCACTCCAATACGTTCGCAAAATTTCCTTATTGAAGACGGGGTATAACCGCGGCGGCGCAATCCTGATATTGTGGGCATACGCGGATCATTCCATCCGCTTACATATCCACCCTGAACCAGGCGCAGAAGTTTTCTCTTGCTCAAAACAGTAAACCCTAGATTAAGCCTCGCGAACTCTATCTGCTGAGAATGAAAGATATCCAGTGTATCCAAAAACCAATCATATAAAGGGCGATGATTTTCAAATTCAAGGGTACAAATAGAATGAGTAATGCCTTCTATAGAATCTTCCAGGCAATGAGCAAAATCATACATAGGATATATGCACCATTTATCACCCGTATTATGATGCGCGCTTTTTAAAATACGGTAAATAACCGGATCACGCATATTAAAATTTGGTGAGGACATATCTATTTTAGCGCGCAGCACCCGCGTCCCGTCTTCAAATTCCCCTGCCTTCATGCGCTCAAACAAATCGAGATTTTCATCAACAGGACGTTCTCTATAAGGACTATTCTTTCCCGGTTTTGTCAATGTACCGCGGTAACCACGAGTCTGTTCGGGGGTTAGATCACATACATAAGCCTTCCCCTTCTTGATCAAACCTTTAGCATAATCATAAAATTTATCAAAATAATCCGACGCGTAAAACAAGCGGCCTCCCCAGTCCCAACCGAGCCAGCGCGTATCCTCAATGATGGAATTCACATACTCTGTTTCCTCCTTGGTAGGATTAGTGTCATCAAAGCGCAGATTACAAAGCCCCTTATAATCCTCTGCCAACCCGAAATTAAGGCATATCGATTTCGCGTGGCCTATATGCAGATAGCCGTTCGGCTCCGGAGGAAAACGGGTATGGACTCTGCCATCATTTTTGTTATTTTTTAAATCATCGTCAATAATATCGCGGATAAAATTAGTCTGTTTTTCCATGTGCTTATCCTAACTAGATCAAAAATTGTACTTTTGCAGTCTTTTCTTTGGTTTATTTTATCCTAAATCGCGTTCCTACGCAATCATTCCTTAGGTATCATTATTCCCGGCATTTTTTTCCTTTGCAGCAATACTCTAAGTAGTGTAAGTAATAAATTATTCGCAATAGTATTATATTCTAATTAGAACCCTCCCTCAACTAATTTTATTTTAGTTTATTAAAATGCTTCAATGCCTCAGGCAGATAGGTTTTAATATCGTTTATTCTGGTTTCCGGAGCCGGATGCGTTGACAAAAACTCTAGATTTCGAGCTCCTTTACCAGCATTATTCATTCTTTCCCAGAAAGGGATCGCCTCACGCGGATTATAGCCTGCCTGGGCCATGAGGATGAGCCCGATACGGTCCGCTTCCTTTTCATGCAGCCTGCTGTAAGGAAGGACAATACCTAAATTCATGCTTACACCATAAGCCAGCATCAGAAATTCCTTTGTAGTCTGTGTCTTTTCTTCCAAGGCCTGAGTAAGCATGGTATGTCCGAACTGAGCAAGCATCATCTGGCTCAATCTCTCGCCTCCGTGATTGGCGATAACATGAGCGGCCTCATGAGCAATAACAACAGCAAGCCCGTCTTCGTTTTGCGTGTATTTCAGTATACCGCTATATACAGCAACCTTACCACCGGGTAGAGCAAAGGCATTCGCGGTTTCATCTTCTATAAGAGTAAATTCCCAGGCAAAGTAACCGAGCATATTCGACATGCCGTTTTCACGCAGAAAATTTTCAGTTGAGAGGGCAATCTTTCTGCCAATATTCTGAACCGTTTTTATATCCTGCTTATTACTGGATAGCTTTGATTCGGCAACTATTTGCCTATAATTATCCGCGCTTAACGCCTGCAGCTCAGAATGAGGAATTAAAACAAGCTGTTTTCTGCCGGTTATGGGCACAGTAGCGCAGCCGGATAAAAACATAGCCGATATTAATGCAATAGATATTGTTCGCCTAAGAGCCTTCATGATTAATTATTCTAACTCAGATTAAGGGAGACTGCAAATGGAAAACGCTCTGCAAAGCAATGTATGAGTTACGGGGGGATATTAAGTTTTTTAAACGAAGCAGTTGGGGAAATCTGTTTTGGCGGATTTAATTTGCTGCTGTGACAAGGATGTCAAACAGTAGTAAATTCCCTCGCAGACGGACAGGATGTCCGTCGAGAATGAGCCAAAATAGAT
>JAKLQT010000257.1 GCA_022013205.1 Candidatus Omnitrophota bacterium
GTGCTTCTGTGGTTAAGTTTTGACATTACCAGGAAAATAAGGGGGAGGATTTTTATGGATTGGAAAATATTTTTTGCTACTTTTGGGACAATATTTCTCGCGGAATTAGGAGATAAAACGCAGCTTGCAAACTTGAGCCTTACGGCAAAATCAAAATCATGGGTTTGTGTTTTTTCTGCTTCTGTATGCGCGTTTGCGCTTGTAACCTTAATAACGGTTTTCCTCGGCAATGTCTTAGGAAAGTACCTGCGGCCTGATGCAGTACGTTACGCGGGAGCGTCATTATTCATTATTGTAGGAATACTGATGTTTTTGGGAAAAGTTTAGAAGGTTCATCATCATTACAAAAGAATCGTTTCAAATCAGCGAATAATGCTTAACTATAAATTTAATCTTTTAACAATCGTTGTAATCTGGTATAATCCTGCTTATGAAGAAGGATTATACCAGGGAATAATTTATGGACATAACTATTTTTCATCTGCCTTCCTTTTTAACCGGATTAGGCACTCTATTTCTTGGCCTTTTCGTATTATCCCAGAACAGGTCTTCTGAATTAGGACGCAGCTTTTTTATGCTGTGCCTTAGTGTTGTTATCTGGCAGTTTGGAAATGTTTTAAGCTGGGCATCAAGATCAGCCTATGACACTGTTTTCTGGGGGAGAGTGCTTTATATCGGGGTAAGTTTTATTCCGTCTTTTTATTATCATTTTTCAGTAGAATTCAATAAAATAAAAAAAAGGGAGAATCTTGTTCCGGCCATATATTTATTAAGTATTTTCCTTCTGTTCTTTTTATTGCGTAAAGATTTCATAATCGGATCTTACGCGACAAGATGGGGGTCACATCTGGTTGTCGGGCCCAGCCACAAGATCTACCTGCTGTTATGGTTTACGCCTTTGCTGCTTGCTATTTTCAATTTTAACTCAGGCTACAGGACTACCGCTTACTCGTTTGAAAGACAGCGCAGAAAGTTTCTTTTTGTATGCTATGCTATATCAGCTTTGGCGATTGTTGATTTTCTGCCTAGTTATAAAATAAGTGTTTTTTTTCCGCTGGGGTTCATTCCGATGATGTTTTTTATCGCGTCAACGGCATATGCCATTGTCCGCTACCGCATCCTGGATATCAATGTTATTTTAAAAAGGATTTCAATTATAACCTTTTTGGCAATTGCCGGCGCGATATTTATCTATATAGCGTCATTTTATCTGCAGCCTAATCTGGTTAAAATCTGGGGAGAAAAATGGGTATTTTTCCCTGTTTCTATTTCGTTTTTGATCGGGCTTAGCTTGTTTAGGCTGATCACAATTGTCAGGGAATCAGAAGAACAGGAGCTTTCCAAACAGTTTGCTTACAGGTATCTTCTTAAAAGACAGGCAGAGAGGTTCTCACGCGTACGTAATATGAAAGAGCTGTTGAGCTATCTTATCCGTGACCTGAGCAGCTGGGTGCGGCTGGATTATGTGGGAGTTATGGCCTGGGAGGACAGTACACAGGGGTTTGTATTGCTTAAGGATCTGACCAGAACAAAAAATAGAAAGAAAATCCCGATAGGCATTAAACTGTCACAGGATCATCCGATTGTAGTTGAAATATTAAAAACTCGCAAGCCTCTGGTTTGCAGTGAGTTGAAATACTACCTGGAAATCAAGGCAACGTCTTTAGAGGAAATGGACTTTATTACTACTATTACTGATGAAATGCAGCATCTTGGCGCTGAGATCACTATACCCTGTTTTTGTGAGGATAAGCTTTTGTGCCTGGTAAATTTGGGCAGGAAATTAACACCTGCTACGGCGATAACAAGAGATGACCTGGAGCTGTTTTTATCACTATCAAGCCATGTGGGGCGTGCTATCCAGGGATTCAGGCTTAAAGATGAAAAAATACAGCTTATTGTTGCCTCTCAAAATATTTTGATCACCGCGATTGAAGCAAAAGACAGCTATACCCGCGGCCATACAGATAGGGTGGCCGAGTATGCTCAACTTATCGGAAAGAGGTTTGAAAAACTGCTGCGTCATTATCCCAACGGCCTGTCAAATCTTAAGTGGGCAGCGCAGCTGCATGATGTGGGTAAGATAGGCATTCCGGATACGATACTATTGAAAAAAGAGCCTTTGAGCCTGAAAGAATGGGATATTATCCGGGAGCATCCCTTAAACGGATTGAATATTGTAACCCCGATGCGGGAGTGGCTGGGTGATGATATTTGCGCGGGTATTCTTCACCATCATGAAAACTATGACGGCACAGGATATCCGACGCATCAGAAGAAAGAAGAGATACACCTTTTTGCCCGGATTATCCGCGTTGCCGATGCGTTTGACGCGATGATTCTTGATCGGCCGTACCGATCATCTTTGGCAAAAGAAGATATTATCGCCGAACTGGTAAAATATAAGGGGACTTATTTTGATCCGAGTATTGTCAATATTATGCTCCAGTTATATAATAACGGAGAGATATAAGTATTGCGGGAAAATGGCGTATAGCGAATAGCGTTTAGCGGCTAGGGAATGACGTGTTTTATCCTGAAATAGGTTGACAGAGAATATTGACTAAGGATGCTAACTATTTGGTAATGCCAATATATACGTGGAAATGGGGTATTTAAATAATTTTACACTTAACATAATTTTTTCCGCTTAAAAAACAGCGGAACCGATAAATGAACCCAAAATTTACAGTGCTCTGAGAA
>JAKLQT010000258.1 GCA_022013205.1 Candidatus Omnitrophota bacterium
GAGGAAGAAAGAATTGCTTTTTGTCAGTTCCTCGAAGGTTTAATAAAAGATATTAAGCAAATTGATCCTAATCATCCTGTAATATATGCTTCAGCGGCGTATTTGAATCTAAAGTATCTAAAAAAATATGTGCCAAGTTTGGATATGTTCGGCATAAACGCATACTGTAGTATACGTTTTATCCATGGTGCTTGGGATGTACTGGAAATCGCTAAACCTTATGTTATAACTGAATATGGTCCATACTTGCCAAATGATAGCCATAGAGATACAAATGGTAAACCAGTAGAGCTTGGTGACTATCAAAAAGCTATGATATATCGAGATTATACCGAACAAATTGAGGGGTTTGCGGGATATAATTTAGGAGGATTTGCTTTTCATCTAGGAGAAACTTCTCAAGAGAGTATGACATGGTGGAATTTAAATGAGGGGGAGTCAAAGAAGCAGTCTTACTGGGCAATCTATGCAAAGTATAAAGATGGATTAGCTCCTTATCAGACCCCACAGATTGAGAACCTGGTTATAAGTAAAGTAGACAATCTAATGCCTAATGAAATCATAGATGTTGAGGTTAGACTTAAAGATGCAAAGGCTGAAAATTTCTATTTTGAATATAAGATGAGTACCGCTGAAGAAGGTATCCTTAAATACTATGTAAATGAATACATCGATATCAACGTTATAGGTAAAGGTAATAGTGTAAAAGTCGAAGTTCCTAAACAAAGTGGATTTTATAGATTATACTGCTTTGTTAAGGATATGAATGGTAATGTTTCATGTATGAATAAGAGTATAAGCGTCAGTCAAATAAACGCATTAAAAAATAAATAGAAGGGAAAAAGGGGGGCATCAAAGTATCAAAATGCCGATAAATAGAATTAATAATTATTTCAAAGAACAATATCTATTTTAATAATTATAATATTAATAACAAACCTAACTCATCCATTCGTGCTCTAAAACAGCGCATAATAGTAATTCTGGGACTGCTGCAAAACACAGTTCTACACATTTTGATCTTTACAAACCAAATATGAATATGCTTATGCAGCGGCCTTTTTAACATACAAACGCGCAAACTCGTTAACGTAGACGAATAAATTTTCCTTATGAAAAAAATTGTGCATATGAGCGATATTCACGTTGGGTTTAGTGATTATGACCTGCGTTTTAAAAGGATTGCTGAGCGATTAATAGAGAATAAGGCTGTGCAGGGGGCAGACTGTGTTATTGTTATCACCGGCGATATCGTTGAGGATGCTAATAACCCGGATAACTACAAAAGAGCAAAAGCAACCCTTGATGTCCTGAAAGAAAATAGTTTTAAGAATATCCTGCTTGTCCCGGGAAATCATGATTACGGAACAGGCAGCAGGGGAGATAAGAAATTTGTCCGCATATTTAAAAAAGTTTTTTATGATGAGAATTTTGAATTTCCAAAAAAAGATATTATAGACGGTATCGCGTTTATCGGCCTTGATTCCATGGCTGAGGAATTAAACTGGTATGATAAGCTTTTTGCCGAAGGAGAATTAGGAGAGAAACAGCTCTTGGTTCTTTCGGAATTGCTTCTTGATGATCGCGATGTGCGCTCGTGCCGTAAAAGGGTTATCTATCTGCATCATCATCCGTTTAAATTCAGGCCTTTACACCAGCTTAAAGATGCAAACAAGCTGAAAAAAGTTCTGACCAGAGCGATGCATAAGGGAATTTCCATAGACGCGCTTCTTTTCGGACATAATCATGAAGGTAATGCCCATAACAATGTCTGGGGCATACCCCGGTGTTATGACGCCGGGTCCGCCACCTTAAAACCCAGGCCGAAAATTTTAAAGGGAACCGTCTGGTTTCAGATTAAAGCATCAGTGCGTATGATCGACCTGGAAAATGATGATACCGCGCAGGATCGCGTGCTCACTTTGCTTTAAATACTTAAAATACAGATTCAACTTCGCAGGTTGAATTTAGTGATAATTATTTAATGATGAATGTTGCAGCAGGTCCATTTCGCAAACGTACTCGAATTGGTTATAATTTCTATGAAATACAGATAGGAAAATATTTGTGCCATATAAAAGTTGATAAACGAAAAATGGAAAGTAACTATTTTATCCTAGAATCTAAAGATAGGTTTATAGTGATGATAAATGATTTTGAAAATACAGCTGCTGCAAGAGGATTAAGAAAACTAATGAAGCAAAAACAAAGCTTAGTTTAACCCCTGTCTTGTCCTGATATAGTTGACACTTTTTCACTGTTAGTATCGGTTACTAAAGGTTAATATTAGTTACTAGAAGTTACATATGATTGCCTGGCGCTAAAGGTATTCAGATGATTTTTAAGCGCGTTCAGAATTTTAGATAAATAAAGCGCGAATTTACGGACACAGTTATATATGCGATGAGTGTCTGATCCCGCCGCACTTTGGCGGGAGAGTTCTCAGAGCGCCGTAAATTTGTGATTGATTTATCGGTCTCGCTGTTTTTTAGCGGGGAAAAATTATGTCAAGTGTAAAATTATTTGAATACCTTGCTTAGCTTTCTGTCAACCTATTTCAGGATAATACAAACACACCCCTATACGCTAACCGCTATTCGCTATACGCTGTTTTTATAAACCTTTAATGAATGCTTCAATCTCTTTTATTATATAATCAGGCGTGGATGCTCCGGCGCCAATTCCTACCTTAACCTTATCTTTAAACCAGTTTTTTTTGATCTGACTCTTAGAATTTACCCAATAGGTGTTCGGGTTAATTTTTTTTGAGAGTTCATATAAGCGTTTTGTGTTAGCGCTGCTCTTTGCCCCGATGATTATCATTATATCCTGGCTGGATGGAAGCAGTTGGATCTCTTTTTGTTTAAGCCGGGTGGGCTGGCAGATTGTATCACAGAAAATCAGTTTTTTGATATGTTTTTTTAATTGCTCAACGATATCCTTAACTTTGTCTTGGTTTTGAGTCGATTGGACCACAATAGCCGCTTTTTCGACATGCTCAAATTTGATTCCCTTAATCTCTTTTCTGCCGGATATTATTATCGGCATATTTTTAAGATTTCCCTTTATACCGATGACCTCATCATGCCTTTTGTCTCCGATAATAATAATGGTATAGTTTTTTTGTTCATATCCCTTGGCCAGCGAATGGATTTCCTTAACCATAGGGCAGGTGGCATCAATGATCTTATACCCCAGCCTTGCGGCTTTCTCGTAAACACTTTTCTGGGCTCCGTGCGCGCGTATTAATAAAACCCCATTTCTTTGAGCCTTCAGCTTATTAATTTTTTTTATGCCGGTTTTTTTTATATTGCTGACAACTCTTGGGTTGTGGACAATATCACCAAGCATATATATATTTTTATACGATCGCGCTGTTTGCTGTGCCAGGCGCAGGGCGCGGCGAACTCCGGAGCAAAAACCGGCGCTTTTAGTTATTGTTATTTTTTTCATACTTTGAGTCAGTTTTTAATAAAAGAGAGCATGTAATCCTCAAAAAGTTTTTTTTGTGCTTTCTTGAGTTTTAAGCTTAAAATAATTTTCCTGGATTTTTTGATAAGTTTATTAACCTCGTTCTCAGTTGTCTTGAGTGCACCTGTATCAATTACAATTCGCTTGATCTTTTCAAGGTCCCGCAATTTAAGATACTTATTACCCAGGCATTTATTTATAAATGTCCGGTCTTTAGCGGAGCCTAATTTAAAAGCTAAAAATATCGGCAGGGTTTTTTTTGCCTCAATCATATCACTTAAAACAGATTTTCCTATGTTTTGGCTCCTCCCGAACAAACCCAGTAAATCATCCTGGATCTGAAAGGCCTCTCCTAAAAGCTCTCCCAGGCGGCTAACCTTGGCAATCTCACTATTTGGCGCGCCGGCGAATATGCATCCGCACACAAGGGGTGATTTAAAAGTGTATTCAGCTGTTTTAAGCAGATAGTTAAGGCGGATATTTCTTAAGCGAATCCCTTTGAGCTGGGTAAAACCGTTTAGTACATCTATGAACTCTCCGGCACCGGTCAGAATAGTTGATGAAAGGAATACCCTGAGGGCCTCAAGCGCGATCAACTGATGCGCCTTTGTACTCATAAAAGCTTCAATAGCCATAGCATATATTATGTCGCCGATTACAATGCTCATATTTTTTCCTGTGGATTCTGACTGTTTAAGCGATCGCTGCAATACCTTATGCATGGCCGGTTTACCGCGGCGTGTCTTTGAATTATCAATGATGTCATCATGTACGAGTAGAAAGTCATGCAGGAGTTCAAAAGCAAGCGATGTTCTTATTATTGATTCAGGCAGAGCCTTTTTTTTCGCGTAAGTCTGGTAAGCTAAGAGAAAAAATATCGGCCTTATACGTTTGCCGTCCCGCAGCACGAATTCTTTAATGCTTCTGCTTATTAGAGGGTTAATCTTACCCAGTCCGCGCGAGTCTATGGCAGTTTCGACAAAACGCTTCAAGCGGCTGTTAATTTTATCTTTGATTGCAGATTTCATGCAATATATATTATCATAATGTAATTTGTTTAACAAGTAATTGAAATTTTAAGTTAAATATTATACTATATTTAAGATTGAGAGATAAACCTGAAACGAAAAGAAAGGAATGAAAAATGCTTAACAAAATGAAAAACATGTTTGAAGCTCAGAAAAAAATGAAGGAGATCCAAAGAGGGCTTGAGAATATTTCCGTTGACTTTGAGGGAGCCGGTGGCAAGATCAAACTCAGCATGAGCGGTACGCAGAAAGTTCTTTCCATGGAGATAGACGAGTCAATATTATCGGCGGATAATAAACAAATGCTGCAACGGGAAATCGTTAGTTCTATAAACAGCGCGGCATCTAAAGTTCAGAAAGCTGCTGCAGAGCAATTAAAATTCGCCATGGGTGACCTTAAAATACCGGGCCTTTGATTTATAGTTTGTCCAGAACACAGATTAGCGTGTCAACATCCGGCTTGATTGAAAAAGATTAAACTATGCAGATAAAACAAGCGAGTATTTTTTATTCAGGAATTGTACAGGGTGTAGGATTTCGTTATCAAAGCCGTACAATTGCTTTAAGTATGAATATCCGGGGGTGGGTGAGAAATCTGCCTGATGGAAGGGTAGAGATTGTGGCTCAGGCCCAGAAGAGCGATCTTGATGATTTTATCAATGCCTTGGATGCCTCTTTCGTTGGTTATATAAAAAACAGGCAGGTTTGCTGGCAGGATGCTGATGAAACGGTGACAGGGTTTAATATTATTTTTTAAAACTAAAACAGAAAAGTTATGCGTTATGGGATCTTTTCAGATATTCACGGCAATCTCGAGGCATTGGAAGCGGTTCTTGGGGCTTTTAAAAATGAGGCCCTGGACAGAATTATTTGTATTGGTGATATTGTCGGATATGGACCGGACCCCAGTCTTTGCATACAAAAAATAAAAGAGCTTGGCTGTAAGACTGTTGCAGGTAATCATGATTGGGGCGCCTCCGGAAAGATAAAAATAAGCAATTTTAGTGTTTATGCCGCGCAGTCCATAGCCTGGACAAAAAATGTCATTAGTAATGATGAGCTGAATTTCCTGAATTCTCTTAAAATTGAATACGCGAACTCGGATCTGTGTGCTGTTCACGCGTCCTATGAAGAACCGGAGAGCTTTAATTATGTATATCAAATCAGGGATACGTTAGATTCATTTAAATCTATGCCGGGCAATGTCTGTTTCATAGGGCACACGCATATACAGGCAGTTTTTATGTCCAAGGCAGGAACAGTGGTTAGGCTCAAACAAGAGCGGGTTGTTATTGAGCCTAATATTAGATATCTATTCAATGCCGGTAGTGTCGGCCAGCCGCGTGACGGTATTAACCTGGCCGGTTTTTGTGTGTTTGATACGAAAAAAAAGCTTGTGGAGTTGCGGCGAATCAGTTACAATATAAACAGTGTGAAACAAAAGATACGCAAAAGAGGGCTTGCGGAATTTTTGGCCGTAAGGCTTGGTCAGGGACGATGAAACAATTTAGTTATTTAATTTGCTGCGGATTAGTTTTTTTTCTATTGTCAGGGTTTGAGGCTGGTATCGAAGCTGAGAAGCTTAAGAATGATCAAGCCGAACCCTCTGCTCCTGTTCTTGAATATGAGGAACCGGTTGTTTCTCGGGAATCAAACCAAAATCTCTATCAACAATATCATCTTCTTATAATCACTTCCTTAGAGGAAGCAAGCAGCACGTTTGAAGAAGATCCGGCCTGGTCATACAGTATGGCAGAAAATGCCTGCAACTACATTAAACTGCTAGGAAAACTACTTAAAGAAGAGCATAAAGACGCGTTTGTCAATTTAAATATCGGCCTTAACGCTCTAATGAACGATTTGCAGAAGCGTAATTTAGCAGGTTCAAGACGTAAAAAACTGGTTAAAGAGCTGGATGCTTTGGCTGATGATTTAGAATATAATTTTGATTTTGAGAAGATACAGTCATGGATAAAGGATTAATATTTGAAGCAATAGTTGTCGGAGTGCTTGATACCAATTGCTATGTTCTTGCCGGTAATAAGTCAAGAGAGGCAGTAGTTATTGATCCTGGTGCTGATGCCGATAATATTAGCGCGGTTTTAAAGCGTAACGGTTTAAAGCTTAATTCAATAATTTTAACTCACGGCCATTTTGATCATATCGGCGCGCTGGATAATTTTGATGTGCCTGTATATGTTCATTCTGATGACCTTGAGTTTATGAAAAATTCTTCTATAAATCTTTCTTCAAACTTTGGTATAGATAGGAAATTCGATGCCGGATTTAAGGTGTTAAGAGACGGCGAAATAATTTCAGTTGGTGATTTGAGACTTTCTGTCATCCATACCCCGGGACATACTCCCGGAGGTATTTGCCTTAAAATCGGATCAATGCTTTTTAGCGGTGATACACTATTTAGAAACGGGATCGGCCGCACAGACTTACCCGGCGGGTCATTTGAACAGATAAGCCGTTCCTTAAAAGAAAAAATTTTTACATTAAAGGATGATATAAGAGTATTTCCGGGGCACGGGCCGGAGACTACGGTTAAAGAAGAAAAAGAAGGAAATAATTTTTTATGACCCTTAATAGCCGGGAAATATTTTTAATGGGGTTTTATCTGGTGATGATAGTCGGCATTGGGACCTATTTTTTCTTTTTCCAGGTTGTCGCGCCGCGGCATAACATACTCAAGGGCAAGATCGTTTCCACGGAAGAGGCGCTGTTAAGGGTAAGTAATATCTTAAGCACAAGAGATATCGTTGAAAATGAATATAACTCTTTTCAGGAAAAGTTTTCCCGAAAAGAAGTTAAGCAAACAGTTTCCACCGAGATCCTGCAGGATATAAAGGATAAAGCTTTCCAGGCGGGGTTGAATGTGATTAATCTAAAACCGCTTTCTGTTAATAGGGAAGGCTTGTATGGAGAATTTGACTTTAAGCTTGAAACAGAGGGGCATTTAAAGAACTTTGGGAAGTTTCTTTATGATCTTGACGATTCCGCGTACATTTTTGGCATAAAATATACTCAAATTAACGCGCAGGAAAAAGGAGCGCCGCTGAAGTTGCAGCTGCTGCTTAGTGCTGCTTTGGCAAACAAGTGATGGAATCATGAGAAAAAGAACACCGGCAATGTCCGCATTTGACAAAACAGTAGGCCAGTTTAACTTAGTACTTGCCGGAGTATTTTGTGTCCTAGTGATTAGTATTTTATTTTTAAGATTCTCAAAAGAGGGAGCCAAGGAGCTGATAATGTCTTCAACATATAACACCGCGGCTGAACTGCCTGTGCTGAATTTATCAAAAAAATCAAGCAAATATTATCAAAGAATACTTGGGCGCAGGGAACTTTTTGTGGCACAGCCTGGGGTGCAGATAAAGAAACCAGTGAGCGGCTCGAATCCGGAGCCGGCTAATCAGGCAAGCGCAGAAGAACTGCAGCTGGTGGGTATTGTTTTCGGGGCGCAGGGGCTGCAGGCAATAATTATAGATTCAAAAACAGGTAAATCGTTCTACTGTTTAGGCGGGGAGAATATAAATGGGTTTACGGTAATTAATGTTCTGGAAAATAAGGTTATACTTGAAAGAGACGGAGAATCGAAAGAGATCAGGCTGTGAAAAATAAGATATTGCGTTTTACAATTTTAATTCTATTATGTTTTAGTGTTATTGCTGCTGCCGGTACTTTGTCAATAGAAGAAGATCCAGCGCGCATTAACCTTGATATCAAGGACATGAGTATACTTGATGTTTTGCGTATTTTGGCCGAGCAGGGGCAGGTTAATATTGTAGCCAGCCGAAACGTCCAGGGAAGGGTCACCGCGAAATTAAAAGACGTAACGGTTAAGCAGGCGCTTGATGCTATTCTTGACGCGAATAACTTCATGTATGAGGAAGGCAAGGGTATTATAAAGGTTTTTACGCATCAGGATGCTTTGCAGAAAGAACAAACAGAGATTCTGGCCAGCCGGGTTTTCTTTATGAGTAATATCAAAGCATCTGATCTTAGGCCTGTGCTTAATTCTATAAAATCGGCAAGAGGCAGAGTTGAAATTAATACAATGTCTAATCAAGTTATCGTGACAGATAGTATAAAGAAATTAATGGAGGTTGAAGAGGCTATATTTATTCTGGACAGAAAGTTAATCACACAGGTTTATGAGTTGAATTATGGCGATGCCAAGGAAATTCAGGCAAAGCTGATTGAAATTATACCCAAGGAAGAGGGGGAAGTGATTATTGACGAGAGAACCAATAGCCTGGTTATCAGGGCTATCCCTGAGGTTGTACGCAAAGTCGATCAGATGATCAAAAACTGGGATCAACGGCCGATGCAGGTATTGATTGAGGCGAAAATTCTTGAGATTTCTCTGGATAAAACCAAAGGCATAGGGATTAACTGGGAATATTTAAGCACTTCAGGTGATGACGCTGTTAATGTCTCTGCAACCTTGCCTGCTTCTGTTTCAGCAGGAGGTGTATTGAGGGTGGGAACTTTATCCGCTGACCAATATCAGATTACATTGCAGATGCTGGAGAGCGCTACCAATACAAATATTTTGTCAAATCCCCGTATCGTGGTTATTGATAATCAGGAAGCAAATATTCTGGTGGGCAGCTCAGAGCCGTATCTTGTAACATATATTGATAGTGAAAGTAAAACACAGACTGAGGAAACGAAATTCATTGATGTGGGGATTAAGCTCAATGTTACTCCTAAAATCAGCAAAAACGGCTTTATCACCCTGAAAATTCATCCTGAGGTTAGCTCCGCGAGGCGGGTGGCTGAGGTGAATAATTCCCTGGCAGTGGACACTACTCAGGCGGATACAACTGTTGTCGTTAAAGACGGCAAAACAATAGTTCTCGGAGGGCTGATCAAGGATACAGAATCTGATGTCGTGACTAAAATTCCTGTGCTTGGTGATATACCTCTGCTAGGGCTTTTCTTCCGCAGTAAGGCAAAAACCAATACTAAAAGAGAGATCGTTGTTTTTATAACTCCGCATATTCTGAAAAATGAGGTTGAGTTCATGCCGGAAAGCAATTATCGTGAACAGGCGATTAATAAAGCGATAAATAGCGCGGCAATAAAATGGCGTGAGTGGGAGGAGAAAGCGGATGGAATCAGGTAGTTTTATTAAACGGATTTTTATTCCAGCTTTTTTTGTTTTATTTTTATTAACCGTCTGCAGTACTCTAACTGCCAGTCAGTCCGCGAAGAAATCTTTTACTTTAAATATCCGCTCTAATGTAGTTACTACGAATATTGAATCCGTAGATTTAACTAAAATAAACGGCTATACCAGAGTGCGGATTTCAGGATTAAGCAACTTTGCCCTGCCTGGGCAGCCGCTGCTTCCGATTAAAACCGTACGTTTTCTTTTGCCTTACGGCAAGGATATAAATGATGTTCAGCTAAGCTCAAGCAACAGAAAAATTATTTACGGTTCTTACTATGTTGAGCCGGCGCAGCAGCCAATTCCGCTGAGTTTTAAGGGGGTGGTGAAACCTACAGCTTTGAATTCAGCTATTTACAATTCTACGGATCCTTTTCCCGGAAAGCAATATGAACTTGTGTCTGTACAAAATTTGCGCGGTTTTAAAATTGCTGTTATAAACCTATTTCCTGTTGAGTATATTCCGGTAACAGGACAGCTTGCCTATTATGAGAATATGACAATCAGCCTTATACTTGAATCAACCAATGATGTAATGCCCTATGATCTCTACCGCGGTATAGAAAGCGACAGGGAGATGGTAAGTGAGTCTGTTGATAATCCTGAGGCAGTAGGTTTCTACCCGGCGAATAGTGCGGCGCCGCTGGCAGCAGTAGACTACCTGATTATAACCAGCGATGCATATGCTAGTTACTCCGGAGCCAATAGCCTTTCTGATTTAGCGGCGCATAAACAATCTAAAGGGCTAACCACTTCAATAGTTAACGCTACTTCATGGGGCACCTATAGCGGCAGCCGCCCTGACGGCGGAAGTGATAATGCCACTAAAATCCGCAACTGCATTCTTGACAATTATAATACTAACGGTACTCAATATGTCCTTCTTGTCGGAGACGCCGATTATGGCGATGCTGATTCAGGCGGTAGTGCCAGCGGTGAAAGAGAGGCCGCGCCGATAATTCCGGTAAGAATGCTTAAGGTATCTTCTACAGATATAGCCGCTGATTTGTATTATGCCTGTTTGGGCGGTACATTTGACTTTGACGCGGATGGTGTTTATGGCGAGACAACTGACGGCGCCGCAGGAAGTGATGTTGATTTGGAGGCCGAGGTCTTTGTAGGCAGAGCGCCTGTTGATTCAACTATTGAGTTATCTAATTTCGTTAAAAAAACAATAGCATATGAAAATTCAACCTCATCCTATTTGACAAAAGTAATCATGGCAGGAGAAGATCTTGGGTGGGATCCTGCTACATACGGCGGGGATTATATGGATGAGATAAAGAACGGCACAAGCGCTAACGGTTATACTACAAGAGGGATGGCTAATACAGGATGCTTTAGTTTTGATTTACTGTATGATAAAATTAGTGTTTGGGCTACAGCTACTTTAGTTACAAAATTAAATGCGGGTATTCATGTACTTAATCACTTGGGGCATGCGTCAAATACACTTTTGGGCAAGACTTTTTCCAATACGGACGCGGATGGCCTTACCAACACGGATTACTTTTTTGGATACTCTCAAGGTTGTTATTCCGGTGCGTTTGATAACTGCAATTCTTATGGCGGCTATGAAACCTCTGATTGCATTTTAGAGCATTTTGTTACTGAGGCAAATGGCGCGTTTGCTTTTATTGGAAATAGCCGTTATGGCTGGGGCAGTGAGGGCAGCACTGATGGCCCTTCACAGCACTTTCACCGAGAATTCTGGGATGCTGTTGTATATGAAGGTAAAAAAAATCTGGCTAAAGCCATGCAGGATTCAAAACAGGATAATATAGGGCTTGTAGCTGTGGACGGGGCGTATCGCTGGAGTTATTTCTGTATCAATCTGCTGGGGGATCCGCATACTCCGGTAAACGCAGAATTTTTGGCACCGACAGATTTTTCAGCAACTAATGTATTCGTGGCAAATAAGAGCTGGGTTAGCCTCAGATGGGTGAATTCCAGTGAAGCTGCTCTTACGCAGACAATGATCAGATACCGCACTGATGGGGTATATCCAGTAAGCAGTACTGACGGAACTCTGTTAACTGAACGCAGTGCAACCCCTGGTGCTGCTGATTTAGTTAATCATACCAATGTTGAAAACGGCAAGACCTATCATTATACGGCCTTTGGTTATGACGGCAGTTCGTATGAGGGAGTTAACGCGGTAAAAAACCGTGCCTATGTTACAGTAATAGGAGGCAGCAGCGGTACAAGCACGGGTAGAAGTGATTGTTTTATCGCAACAGTATGCTATGGCAGTAAAGAAAGCAAAGAGGTTAATACGCTTAGAAATTTCCGGGACAGGGTGCTTGTCAATACATTCACGGGCAAACAATTTATTGCCGCGTACTATATTATCGGGCCTAAATTATCCCGCTGGATAGAGGATAAAGAAGATTTCAAAAAGATAATTCGCAAATGCCTTAATCCTATCGTAAGTTGTGTTGCCAGGTTAATGGGAGGAAATTAATGATAAAGTTATTTAGCTTATTTACGCGTCTGTTGATGCTTTTAATGTTTGCTTTGTGTTGCCTGCCTGATTTGACATATGCCGCGGCCGGCGGCGTAAGGCCGGTATCTTTAGGCGGCGTGTTTGTGGCCATTGCTGATGACGTTAACGCGGCAACCTGGAATCCGGCGGGATTGGGCTGGCAGCAGGACAAAGAATTATCCTACTCCGGTATTTTCTCAAAGCGCGGCGAATATATCCCAGGAGATTTTATTAGTGATGATTATTTGCTTTATGCGCAGCCGCTTCGTGTAAATTACAGGGGTGATTTTGATGAACTTGGCGGGTTCGGGCTCTACTTTCTTAATTCCGGATATGAAGACAATATAACCCGGGCAAAGCAGACAATCCGTCAGCCGGGCATTGCTTACGGGCGTGCCTTTAGCTCTAATGAGGCAATGGCCTGGGGAGTAAGCGCAAATTTATATATGTATGACTCTGAAATACCCGGGGCGGTTTCAAGTGATAATGCTCTTGGAGTGAACGCGGGATATTTATGGTATCTAAACAGCAGTATTACGCTTGGATTATTGATTGAAAATATCAATGAACCGGCATTGTCTTTGTACGGTGTTACCAGCAGAATAGTAAGAATTTGGCGGCCGGCAATTGCTTGTTATTTTAGCGATTCAACTGTTTTCTCCCTTGAGGTATATGATTTGACAGGGAATACAAAAGACAGCGGTTCTGACTACAGCCGGAATATTCGATTAGGGTTTGAGCATTATCTAACCGAAGAGGTTTCCTTACGAATGGGTGCGCATAATATTAATTCTGAGGTTGACACAAGCAAGTACGTAAGCCTTGGTATAGGCTTTATGCGCAGTGACTTTTTTAATTTAAAGCAGATAAATTACTATCTGGATTATGCCTTTATTTACTGGACTGACGCGATAAACAGTATGGATGACTACACCCACCAGGTAGGCTTGAGCATGAAAATTTCCCAACTAATACAAAGAGGCTGGACAAATTTCACGCCCTACACCAACTCCCCCTAACTCTTCAAGAAGCA
>JAKLQT010000259.1 GCA_022013205.1 Candidatus Omnitrophota bacterium
AGGCTCTTTCTGTTGCAATAGATCTTCGCGCATAGAGATTGATATTCCCTGGTATTATTCACCGCCGGCATAAGAATATCCTGAATAACTAATTTTACATCTTCCGGTTTTAAAATTTTTCCCTTTGCTTCAGCCAAAAGTTCTGATCTTAATTCCGCGAACATAGCCGCGAAATACCCCCTGGTAAGTTCTGAAAATTCTTTAATCATTTCAGCATTAAGGCTTTTCCCCAGAACAGGTTCAATTGCCCATCGCAGAAAATCATCTCTATCGCGTCCCTCGGGATCAAGCATAGGGATTACAAGGCTGCCCGGCCTGCCGGGCCTTAACATGTCATGCGAAAGCTTATCAATCCTGGCGGTAAGAAGCAGCCATTTCACCTTTCCTCTTAACTTGGGGTCTGACATCATGGAAAGAACCCCTGCCTGAATCCTTTTTTCCGTGGGATGCTGATCACTGCCGCTGAGGCTTGTAAACTGAGCGTCCGCTTCATCAATAAAAACAAGCACATTGACAAAGGCATACAGTATCCGTTTTAACCTCTCAAGCCTGACATCACTTTCTCCGAACCATTTATCCCTTATCCGGCCAAGAACGACAACAATCATTCCCGATTCCGCGGCCACTGCCTCCCAGAAATAGGTTTTCCCGCCGCCGATCGGCCCGCAGACAGCCGCGCCCGGAAGGCTGTCTTTTTGCGTACTTTTAAATCTTGGTATAACTTTCTTTTTCACATACTCCTTTATTTCCCTGCAGCCGACCACGTCGCGCAGGCTATGGCCGGGAACCTTAAACTCAACAATATCGCCAAGTTCCCGTTCAATAAAATTTTTTACCTCATGGGTTACATCATCCGCTTTTAATACCCCTCTCGAATGTGCCGCGTTTTTCAAAAGCCTTCTCAATGCCAGTATGCTCAATCCTGCCGTAAGCTGCGGAAGTTCCTTTTTTTTAGCGCTTAATTTTAGTTTGCTCTCTTTATCCTGATTAGCGTCAAACCAATTAATAAAGTGAGCTCTTTTTTCTTCATCAGGCGAAGGAACTTCTATCTCCATTAAATGCGGCAGCCTTGAAATCATCGGATTAAGCAGGCTTCTTGATTCCGAAATAAGAATAACCGCATCCGGCGTCTCAATAAATCCGGGGTCCTTGAACCAGTCCAGGCATATCTGAACCCTTATCCGGTCAGCATCGCTAAGCTGGCCGGGCACATTGGCAGGGATAAGGGTTTCAGTTCCCTCTATTATAATTAATAGCTTCTTATCAAGTATCGCGTTTCCATTTTCGTCAATTACATTGGAACACACGCACATCTGCCGCAAAAGCTCAAGGGCATAAGTAGGGTTTCCCGCCGCTTTTCTGCATAGATCCGCAAACGACTCCTTATCTGCCTGCTCATATCTCCAATATTCCCAGGCCGCCGCAAATTGCTTGAGATCATTTTCATGTTGGAACTGGATAGGCCCGGTTATCTTATAACTTATAATAATGTTGCTGCTTAACTCCATGCCTGCCCTCAGGAAATCACCAAGCGGGACATATTTCTTCGGTTTGCCCGCGTAAAAAAGATCATGAACATTGCCGCTCAGGAGGATAGTGCTTCCCTGAAGCGCGTTTAAAACCCTTCCCGCGCAAAGAAGAAAATCATATCTGGGGTCATTCATAAATTTGTTACCTCCTCGTCTTGGATTTCGTCCCAAAATTTTCTGAATTCATCCCGTGCCTTTAAATATTCGGGATCAAATACCGCCCGGGTTATTTCATCCTTCTGTCCTTGGATTGACGCGTAATCCATTGCTTCTTTCGGCATAAAAACAGGCGCTTTCTGATCATAGACAATGCTTGCCCCCGGAGATTCACTTAAATTCTTCTTCCAATCCCAGTACATAGACAGCCCCACTACTCTATCGCCGACACGGATTGCCTCATTAAGCTCATGGGTCACGATTAAAATCGTATACGGAGGTTTTTCTCGTCTTTCCTTTGCTTTTGTGTTTTCCTTGTAAAGAGTCAGAAGCATATCCTGCATCTGTGTTCTTGTAGCCTCATCCAGCGCGCCAAACGGCTCATCCAGGAGGAGGATTCTTGGTTTCATGATCAGCGCCTGAGCAATAGCTACCCGTTGGCACATCCCCCCGGAAAGCTGACATGGATAACGGGACATGGCGTTTTTAAGCTTTAATTTTTCAAGAAGAGCCGCCCCTTGTTCCAAATGTTTTTTTCTAAGCTTTCGCCACGTTAACGGGTGAAACATTCGCCGCAGAATGCTCGTTTGGTCAAGCATCAGGCCAAAGGCAACATTCTCCAATGCCGTAAGAAACGGAAATAAACTGTATCGCTGGTAAACAATACCTATATTTCTATCCGCTTTTGTTTTAATATCAGCTGTTTCATTTTCTTTGCCGGAGTATACAATTATTTGCCCTTCTTCTGGAGGATGGGTACCGACTATCGCCCTCAGAAGAACAGACTTTCCGCATCCGGAAGGCCCGACAAGAGAAACAAACTGCCCCTCTGTTATCTTTAGATTGATATCATAAAGAACACGGTGTTTCGCGCTTCTTTTTCCGAAAGAGTGATTAACATTTTTTATTTCCAGAACAATGCTGTTCACGTCATCACCCTTTTTCGTTTATATACCATTTACAGAGTTTTTGCTGTAATAGCTTAAGCAGCCAATCCATAATAAATCCGAAAAATATAAGGATAGCAAGATAAGAATACACCACATCCATATTGACCAGTCTTGCCTGCAGCCTTAACCTGTAGCCAAATCCGATATGGGCGCAGGCATATTCGGCGGCAATCAGATACACCAGCGCGGGGCCGATCTGAAGCCGCACGGAATTAATAATATTAGGCAGAATATGCGTACCAATAACATTCCACACAAGTTCCGCTTTAGACGCCCCAAGCGTTGCCGCCTTAAAGACTAACTCTCTGGGCACATCCTTAATAGCGAGATAAATACTCTGCGCCAGCACAGGCAGGATTCCAACTACAATTATACCCACATACATACCTGTTCCCGTGCCCAGCATAACGAAAAATAATGCCAATGCGGCTGTCGGAGGTAATTTCGCGAGTATTGCCAGCACCTGCGACAGAGAAGCTTCAATAATCGGAAAACAGCCGATGGCCACGCCAACAAGCACCGCGCCGATAATCCCCCAGAGAAGCCCTGCGAAAAGCCGTTTTGCCGAGGCCTTAGAGTCTACAAGAATCCATCTCTCACCTGAGCGCCTGTTTGTCTCAAAGATTCTGATTACCCCTTCTCTAAGCTGGCCCCAGGAAGGAATGCTTTTATCTTGAGGATTTTTAATATGCTGCTTATGTGAAAGATAACTATATCCGCTCAGGATAATTATGACCGACAATATCATCACAAGCAGCCTTAATCCCGGGCTTAAAGGTTTTCCGATCATAAGCCGCGCCTCTTTCTATTATTTTACCGCTGCCTTGAGATAAGAAGCGTCAAAAACCAGGTTAGCCTCGCCCGTTTGATAGCTTATTGAAGGAGCTTTCTCAACGATTCCCCGTTTCACGCAGTAACCAACAACTTTTCGCATGGTTGTTTTGAGCGTATCGCTTTCAAATAATGCCAACGAGGCATCCGCTGTGCTGTAGAATTTTGTCTGTTTGACAACTTCTCTCATACTCTCAAGCCCTAAGTTGCTGAACTTCTCGCCCAAAGCAATCAGGGTATCATCACCCTCGGCAGGGTCAGCGAGCATCTTATTGAGTTCATAAAACGCCTCTATAACCGCCATCGCGAATTCTTTTCCTTTCGGCTTCTCAAGAGATGCCTTGCTTGCCACAACCATATCAATGATTTCCCCGGGAATAGCCGTGGAATCAAACATTACCCTGGAATCAGATCTTTTTTCAAGTGTATCCAAAACAAAGGGGTTCCATACTACTATGGCATCAAGCTCTCCCTGCTGGAACTGAAGCGCGGCTATAGCCGGGTCCATATTTATAAAATTAAAATCATCCGGGTTTTTACCAAGCAATTCGATATTTGAATCAAAGGTATAACTGGAAACACTAAGATCAAGGCCTGCTACACTTACTTTTTTAAGCTCATCCAGATTGGTGATCTTATCTGAGACAATAAGCGCGTCCGCGCCAAAAGACGTAGACGTGGGAAGAATGGCTACAGAAGAAACAGAAAGAGACGGGCTTAAGATATCCATGTTCGTAATGCAGACCGCGTCCGCCTTGCCTGAGGCATAAAGCTGAATAGTTGAATCATAATCCATTTCTTCGAGCACAATATCCACTCCCCATTTTTTTTCCACAACACCCAAGGCACCTTGCTCGCCATTGATAATTCCGGCCTCATGCAGTACGCCAAAGGCGCTCCAGGACGGATATTCGCTCCAGGCAAGAGTAAAAGAAGGCGCGTCTTCAGCCATTACCGAAAACGGGAAAGACATAACGCATAATCCGGCCGCAAATAACGTGATAAATATAAACTTTTTCATTTAACTTCTCCTTTTATTTAAAGTTAATATTTTTGACATTAACTTTACTTAATTAATTTGCGAACTGGAATCATTCCTGATAACTGTCCTGCGCGTCCTTTTCTTTCGTTTTTGTATTCTTTTCCTCCGCTAAAGATTCCTTTTCCTCATCAACCAATCCGATTTCACTAAAAAAGCCCTCATTACCGCCGGTCTCGGCCAAGGCAATCAAGTCTTCTTCCTCTTGTTTATTCTCATAGCCCGTGGTCTTAGCCGCGAGTTTTGTAATATTTTCCACATTACTTACGGAATTTCTCACTTCCCGCAAAAGCTCTGAGGTCTCGTCATTACTAATTCCGGTTTTCATTTCATAGAGCTGCTTTCTTTCACTTGCCGATGTCACTTTTGCCATGGCCCGGTCTCTTTCCTGGCTAAGATTATCAAAATCACGCTGCATCTGCTTAATATCTTTTTCAAAATTCTTTAATTCTTTTGAGTCTCCTTCAATTTCAGATTCAAGATTTTTTATGTCATTTTTAAGCAGTACCAGCGACGAACCGGCATCAGCGCTCTTTGCCGCGAATTCTTTTATCTTTTCATCAACCTTAATTTTTTCAATATCCATTCCCTGGCTTTTCAGCTCGCGGGAGCGCCGCTGCCCGGCAATCTTAGCCCCCTGCGTTACTTTTTCTTTTTCCTGCGCCTGCGCCCTATACTCCTGAAGCTGTCTTTTCTTCTTATCCAGTGATGTCATCAGTCTCGAAACCGCCCGCGTAATTGTCTGATACCTGGCTTTTTTTTCATTAATAATCTGATTATACTTTTCGCCGACAACATGCGGATCTTCGCCCCATATTTCACTGATCTGATTGATTCTGCCTGAAAGCGCGTACCCTATGGTTTTGAACAACTTACCTAACGCCTTAAACATGCTTCACCTCCTCTGGTTTTTAACCTGATTATCCACCCTTTTACCCCTTCCCTGTAATTATTCTATATCTCTGCCCCCGAGCTCCAGCTTCTTCATTTTTTTATCAACTTGTTCCGCGATTTCAAGCCCTTCTTCAAGATCCTTCATTATTATCAACAAGTCTCCCTTTCCCGAACTTTGACTGCAGTTTAGCGCCTGTATACGCGCGAAAATATTGCCTAAATACGCATTGCTGCTGTTAACCTCCTCTATAACATTTTCTCTTAATTTCATTAATCTTTCCTTAACCTGCCGGTTCGATATTTCCTGCGCGCTTTCCCATAGCTTTAAAGATTTTTCAAGACGGTTGACGCATTTAGTGAACAATTCTTCAACTTTAAAAAGCAGGTCAAAGGTTGTTTCAGCATCCAATCCCGCTCCCTCTTGCGCGCCGTCTTTAATTGCCCGGGCAATCTCCCGCAGGTCTTTTAATGCCGCTTCTGTCCTTGGATCATTATCCCTGGTCAGCCGATTATGAAGAGCATCAAGGCTCTGCTGCCTGAAATCATCTGATTCTTTCTGAAGTTCCTGCTTAACCTGCCTGGCTATTTTCTCGCCTGAGAGTAAAAATATCTGCCCCAGAGCCCCCAGGGCCAAGGACAAAAAACCCCATGGCAGAACATTTAAAACCGCTATCTTGAAATCCAATGCCCAGGCAGTGATAAACGAAATTACCGCGAGCCCCGTGAAAAGGATCACAGGTACGCGTGTTAATAATATTTTAAGAAATCTTATCCAGTGCCGCTTATTATTCATTTTTTATCGATTAATTGAATAACTACGGGCTCACGCCCGTAGCATCTTCACGTTTCGCCTTCGGCGTAACATCCGCCTAACAAACTGGCGGATAATCATTGGCATTCATCTATGGGCTCACGCCCATAGAATTCTGCAGCAATAATTAAATTTTTAAAAATACACTTTTTGCCCCTCTAATACAAACGCATTTAATGTGTTTGTATTAGTATGGCGTTTGCCCGACAACAAACGATACTGACTGCCCTTCTCCTGCTCTGGTAAAAACTTTAGCGGACTTGGCTTTAATTCTATCGGAACTAATACCGCACTCGTTAACAAGATAATTCCTCACCTCTTGTGAGCGCTGCCGCGCGAGCTCCCGGTTAAGCTCTTGATCCCCTTCTTTTCGGGAATGTCCGACAATCACAAGGTAGTAGCTTGACCATGACCTAAGCTTTTTCGCGAGATCCTCGATTTCCCGCCGGCTCTGAATACCGATTGTTGATTTGCCGCGTCCAAAGCTGACCGGATTGATTTCCATTTTTCCCACCGGAACAAGCTGCTGCCATTGTTTATCAGTAAGCGGAGGAAGCTCGATATAACCTCTCATATCTTCTTTATCCAGCAGGCCTATGTCATCCGCTAATATGTTTATCTTTCTCCCCGGATGAAAATTATTTTTCTTCAATGCCTCAAGAATCTTGTCATAAAATAACTTATTGTAATTGCCGTAAAAAGGATCGCTTTCGATAGCTGCGGTATTGACAAGCACAGCGGTAATTTTCTGGATAATGTCCTCCATATGATCAATGCCTTTTGTTTCGGACTTATCTAAAAGGCCAAAGTGCGCGTAGTTCTCAATACTATTTTTCCACAAGATTCCTTTTACAATCTTTTCCGCCTGGCCTCTAGTCAGAGAGCCTCCGCCTGCTTTAGCGTCTTTAATTATAAGCTCTACCATATCGTTACGATAACAATACGCAGCTCTTAAATATGCCTCAACGGTTTTTCCCACAATATCCTGATGATCGGCAAGAAATTTTCTCTGCACAACAAGAACATCAACAATGTGGCCCTTTATTTTTGATGAATCAAGAAGGATATGGCTGCCCGGCTGCTCCAGGGCTTTGGAAACATCCGGCTCCCACATAATATATGCCTTTTTATCAGCTGGGCCGGCTTTAATAAATTTTTCGTATACCTTTGTTGAGCCGTCCGCAGGCTCAACATAATTCTTTGCCAATGATTTTAAGCTGAAATGCGCGGTTATAATCCGCGCCATAAACTCACTGGGTGAATTTGGGGTAAGCACCAATCTTGCCTGCGGATCATTCAGGCTATTTAAATTCGGGATGCTGTTTTTGTAAGCAACTACCGCGTCCGCGCCATGGGATTCATCAATACCGAGGATGATTGTTCCCGGCCAGATGCCAAGTTCCACTGAGGAAACTATGAGTGAATCCACAGTAAAAACAGCAAACTGGCATTTCCCGGCTTCGAGTTCTTTTATCCTTTGGCCATAGTCCGCGTTATCATCTTTTATATTTAAGCGGATTCTTGCCGCATTAAGTTCTTCTTTAAAGGCCTCAGAGCGTAATATACTGTACCCTGAGAAACTATCCAAATTAATCGTGATTTCATGATCATAGCGGCTTTTGCCTGAGGTGAGGGCTTCGATCTGCCTGTTATGCCCCGGCTTAATGATGGATTTGAATACAATCGCCCCCACCAGGGAGAATACAATGCCCCATACGATTAGAACTCCAATCCACCGGACTGAATCGCTTTTACCCATCAGTAGAATCCTCCCCTTGCTCCCCGGTCATAATAAATAAAAACGGAGCCGGAAACCGTGACCGCGATTATCTTTTACTTAAAAACAGAAAAAAAGCTATACCGATAATAGCCCCTACCCCAAAAATTATACCAAAGGGAGGCATCGTTGTACCTGTTTGTTGCGTACTTCCCGGTGAAACACTTTGCGGCCTTTGCAGTGCTGCTGCAGCAACGATTGGCTGCTCAGGTAATTTTCCGTCTCCCTCATCAATAGCAGAATCAGGTGAATTCGCAAGAGCGGCGATAATACCCGGAACCGCTTCATTTTTTAAGCCGGAAATAATCTCAAAGGCATTAGCAGCAGCCGTTGCATCATCAGGTTGAGCCCCTATCTCGGCAAGCACCTCTGAAATCGCCTGCTTTAAAGAAGCCGTATCATTGGCTTGCCTATAGGAATGTGACAACCTTGATAAGGTATGCCTGTTTTCCATGAATACGCCGATAACATCAAGCGTAATTCCTCTAGCCATTATCTGCGGGGTATACCTATCGACAAAACGCGGCTCCTGGGCTTCCCCGTCCGTTATCACGAGGAGCCTGTAAGTTCCGTAACCCAGCTGCTTTTGCTTTTGCTGCAATAGCCGGTCTGCGCCGATCTTCATGTATTGGCCAAGCGGTGTCATTCCTCCTGGAGAAAGAGAATCAATGGCCTGAATAAGCCGGGCATCATTTCTTGGCCCGAGATCATACTTCCAGCCGCTGTTATTTCCAAATGATAACAAACCGATATGAGTAGTAGCCGGGACATACGCCAGCACTTCCTTTAATGCCGCTTTGGCCTGCGCTATTTTATGGCCTTCCATGGATCCGGAACAATCCATAACAATAACCAGGTTTTCGTTATATAAGCCCTCTGCTCTTAAAGGAAGCGGGAAAAACAATATTATCGCAAATAGCATCCCTATTATTTTTTTCATCACAATCTCCAAATTTAATCCTATATTAATTTATTCTTAAAGACATCCTGCCCTCAGAAGTCAAAGTCCTGAGGATTCATTGTTTCCGCAGAGGTCCTGATGATTGAGAATTCTCCTCTCATGTTCATCTTTGCTTCCCATTGATTCGCGGGTTTAGGAACTAAGGGTTCCCGTATCCCCACGCCAAAGGCCTGGATTTGTGATTCGTCGATATTTATTTTTTTACCTTTGGCATAGGCAATAAAGCTTTTCCTGATTGCCTCTGCTCTTTTGCGGGAGAGATTTAAAGCCTGCTGCGCAACAGCTCTGGCATTATATTGCGCGTGTTCAAACACGCCGCTTTCAATAAGCGATACAATCTCTGCCGTATTTTTAAGGCCTAAAGGTTTTCCATTAAAAAAATACTCCCATGCCCCTTTTTTCCCGCTTTTCTGCAAAATCCCTTTATTAATGCCTGCTTCGATCAATGTCTTCAGGGCAAGCGTAGGATCTGCATGCCCCCTGACCGCAAGCACAGCCGCGCCAAACTGCTCCATGCCTTTTAAAACCTCATCAAAATCAGGCGCGTATTCATCCGGAGAAAAATCAATCTGGTTGGCATCAAATTTAATCGTGAACGAGGCTATTGTCTTTTCATCCAGCCCGCCTCTTTGCGTAAGCTCCTCAATCTCCTGCTGTACAGCTTCAGCTTTAAATCTTTGCCCTTTCGCCAAATCAGTCTTTGTCAGATAATTCAAAAAAACCGCCGAATTATAATCAAGGTCATGTTTGCTGATGGGAACCTTATTTTCCACAATACCCAGTTTCTTTACCAATTCCAGAGACCTATCCATAAACACATCGAATCCATGTTTATTATCCGCAGCAGAGAAAAAGGCAACATTGCCGGGGTGCCCGGCCAAAACCGCGTCCGCCAATAACCCATAGGCATCCTCTTCCAGCGTCGGGATTACTTCTTTGCCGTAGATGTCTTGTGTCATCTGAAGTAATTTCATGAATTTTGACGACCCCTTAGATTCATATTGCTTTCTTAATTCGATAACTTCTTCCGCGGCTTTCAGGTATCCGGCAACAAATTTTTCAACCCAGGCCTTGTTCTGATAGTAGAAATCGCTTCTGGCCACATAAACATCGGCAATGGAATAACTCATATTAGCCGTTGATACCAGAACCCGCGCCCCAGCCACTGTTCCTTCTGCCCCGGTACCTGTGTTCTCAAGGCCTCCGCTAAGGCCGATCATGTCCGGGGTTATCACAAATGCCGCCGCCACATCATTATTTATACGAAAAATTTCCGCCGGGCTATTTGAAGACGCGGATAGATCCCTGGCCCAAACAACTTCAATATCATCCCATGTGAGTTTGGCTGTTCTGAGGATATCATCAAGCATACCGACATGAGGCCCGCCGCTTTGGAGAACTATTTTTTTTCCTTTAAGATCGTTTATCGTTTTTATTCCTTTCCTGACGACGCAATGATCTCCGGCAGACCAGGTCAATTGCATTACCATAACGCCTTTGGTTTTAGGATCAGACGCGATCAATTCAGATGCCTGGGCCATCATCCTAAACGTTCCTCTGAGAAACGGGCTCTTACCTTCCATATATTCCCTTGCCTGCTGATAAAGATCATCTCTTACAACAAGTTCGATATTAAGCCCCAGTTTATCGAATATTGAATCCTTTGTTGTTTTTAGCCCGCCGTTGGCATAAAACGTTACCATATCCCCTCCCCAGGTAATAACCGGGATTTGGATTGGAGCCGCTGTATTTACATCAGCAACCTTTACTTTACCTACACGCTCTTTAAAGCTTTGCGCAAACACCGTCACTTGAAATAGCAACACACTTAGAAGAACAGCTATGAGTATCGCCGTTTTATTTTTTTTAATCACTCTTATCCTCCTTCTTTTTAATACCGCGTTAACTTTTATTCCTTAACCCCTATTTAATATTTAATCCATTAGCGCTTCAGAATTCTAATGTTATGGAAATAATTTTGTTTAACATCTATTATAAATCCAATAGAGATAATTTTCAAGAATTATAACAGTGGAGTTTACCCATTTTTTACTGTATAGGAAAGTATAAAAATACTTTCCTATCTCCGCCTGATTTGCTTCGCAAGTTTCTTTTATTCACAACTCACCCTTCCCGCTTCTTTTATGCGCTAAATTATATGGCACAGCTAATAAGCGCTTCGTCATCAGTAATCTTCCCGCTGGTGATACTGCCATCTGCATCCCGCATTATCTTTAAACGTTTCTCTATTTCTATCCCAAAATCAAATATCCAGGAATACATTTCCCGGGCGCGTTTATCCCTGGATTCCCGCGTAAGCGCTTCCAGCGTGCGCCGGTTGCCGACAATCACGGTTTTTTCAATCGCGCGCGTAATACTGACCAAGGTCAAAGCCGGGTTTTCAACTATCTTCTCCTCATCGAACAAAAATGAAAACGGATTAGCATGGTTATTAGTACTTTCTGATAACCCCGGTAAATCCTCATCCTTAATGCTGCGGCCTAAAGACACTAAAACCACTTTATTCTGCCCGCCTTGTATCCGCATAGAGGTGATAACGTTTTGTTTCAAGATTGCTTTTTGTTCGGGTTTTAAAACCGGGTCATCATCGATAAGTTCACGGATCAATTCTATCTGTCTGTTATAGGGCGTAATTATGGTAATATCCTCTGCAATATAAAGCTTTCCGTCTTTGCCTTTTTTTTGTAAAAATTCCTTAACCTTATCCACAATTAATGTTGCCTCATCCAAAACCATGTAACTGCCGGTTAAAAGATCCTTTTCTTCATATAATTGCCCCGGCCAGCCGGACGTATCTATAATCTCAAGGGTATCTTCTTCCAGGATATCCCCATTTTCCTTGCTGTAACTTTCAAACTCACAAACCCCTTCATACCATTTTTGGCCAAGTTCGACGATAATCCAATGATTGCGGAAATTTTTAAAAAGCCCGAATACATTTTGCTTTAGACTGCCCATCAACTCTTCAAAAAAACTATATTCATATCTATCAATGCACGCCTTCATTTGTCTGTCAATCTCAGTGTTATTTTTATTTATCAGAAGTTTAAACTGCTCAATAAGTTCTTGCCGCTGTTTACGGCTTAACTGCGCGGAAATTTTATAGGGCTTAAATTGAATATGGTCACCAAATAAAAATAAGGCCTCGGGATTAAGCAGGTATATGGCTGTAATTAATTCCGGATAATTAATCAATGCCGCCTCATCTACAACCACGGTTAAGCCTTTAAGAGAGAGTGCGGAATCCGGAGCGTTAAGCATCTTAATTAACCAGTCAAACACTCCGCCCATAACCGTTGCCGTTAACAAAAATCCGTTATCCTCCGAATTTTCATTTATACGATCATAGCCTTTTTTAAAATTTTCCCAAGCTTTGCTGGATTGACGCGCGAACATATCCTGAACCGACGCGTTGAAGCGGCCTTCCACGTTTCCGCAGCGCATAACCGGCATGCCTTTTTTACCGGCACGAAGGGTTATTTCATCTGTTATCGGATGCTGCGGCGCAATCACTAAAACCGGGCTCTTGTTTTGAAGAATAATTTGTTCTACGCCTTCAATCAATTCGGTAGTCTTTATGGTACCAAAGCCGCCATAAATCAGGCCGAATTTGTATTTCAGCATACAATCCGTGATATTTTCCGGCTGGCCGATAAAAGAATCCTGCTCCGGAGCTTTTAACTGCAATAAATAATCCGCGCATTCAACCCCTGTGCTACCGCTGTTTTTTAATTCCTCTACGATTGTCTGAAGCGTTTCCGACTGTAACTCTTCAGAATTTGTATTGGTTTCAATAAATACACTTTTCACCTTGTTAAGTTCTGTTTCCGGTATTTTTGAAAACTCCGCAGAGCGAGAGCCATTAGCAAACAATAGTAAAATTTTATTCGTGCCTAAAGGCATTGGAGATTTAAAGACAAAATCCTTGTCCGCGACACTAAGCAGCACATCGCTTGCGTCTTTTAATTCTGTAAGTTCGGATGGTTCTTTGAGAGTAAGAACTATACTCTCAGGAAAGCGTTCGACAGAATCCACCTGCAGTACATTTCTACTGCTTAGAACTTCTATCATATTGTCCATTAATCTTATCTGGCCTG